>JAEUKG010000018.1 GCA_016794325.1 Myxococcales bacterium
CCTCCGACTCCGCTGGGCGAAGAACCCCTGGGGGCCGTGGGGAGCGACGGCGATGGTGAATCCCTACACGGGGCTCGGAGACCGCTTCGAGCCCGCGGGCGGGGAGCCCGCAGCGATCCTGTTCGGAGATCGCGACCGGCCCTACGGCAACTACATGCACGCCACGGCGCCGGTCGTGCGCGAGGATCCACCCGCGAGAGAGATCCCACTCACGCTCTCGATCCGGCCAGCCAGAGAGCTGAACGCTGGCCGGTTCGACAGCGCTGGCGACGACGGACTATCCGATGATCTCACCGAGCCTGGAGTGAAGCTCGCAGGACAGGGCGCGTATGGCGCCTACTTGGTAGTGCCGTGGTTTCGCTACCGCAAGTCGCCTCTTGGTTCCCTGATCATCGATGTTGTCTACACGCTGGCAACGGGGAATCCCTTTCAGGTCCAACTGATGAGCACGTCGTTTGAGGTCCACGAGGGCGTCACCGCCCGTGTCGACTCTGGGCTCGAGAACCGGCCGCGGAGGGGATGGTGAGCTCGCGAACGTTGCGATGCATCCGCGGACCTACCGTCGAGCTCGCCATCGCAGGCCTCGCCGCAATCATCGGCGCAGGGTGTGGCGGCGACACCGACGTCAGCGCGTGCATCCTTCCCGACCCCGCCGACCGCCGCCCGCTTCGCCAAGAGGCGTACATCAAGGCACCCGCCGAGGCGAGCAAGAAGAGCGTCTTCGGCGTCCCCGTTGCGCTCTCGGCCGACGGGCGCACGTTGGCGGTCGGCGCCCGCGACGACCCGAGCGGGGCGCTCGGAGTTGGCGCGGACGCTGCGGACCGGTCGCAGCCAGGCGCGGGCGCAGTGTACATCTTCGCGCACGATGGATCTCGCTGGGCGCAGCAGGCATACCTGAAGCCGTCGAACAAGTACGCGCTCGTCGGATTCGGTAGCGCACTGGCGATCTCTCGAACAGGAGACACGCTGATCGTAGGCGTCCCGGACGACTCGAACGCGAAGCTGCGGCCTGGTGGGCCGAGCGCCGGGTCGGCAGTGGTGTTCCAACGGGCAGGCACGACGTGGAGCGAGGAGGCGTACCTGCGCTCCTCACGTGCGGTGGGGGGCGCGAACTTCGGCACTTCGGTGGCCCTCACGGACAGCGGGGACACCGCGGTTGTTGGTGCGCCCGATGATCCGGGCGGAGACGACGCGCCTTGTGAAGGCGAAGTCAAGCCGCTGAGCTCGGTACCCCCGTGTCCGGGGGCCGTGACCGTCTTCGCGAAACTGGAAGGTCGGTGGAGGGAGCGCACGATCCTCGAGCCTCCGACGTGGGGCGTCCAGGCATCGAGCACGGCCGCGCACATGGGCATCAGGGTTGCCATTTCGGGAGATGGGAGCGTCGTGGCTGCGCTCGCACAGGGCTCCGTCCTTACCTATACGGGCGGGGCGAAGTGGGAGTTCGAGGCGTCCGTGGTCGCAACGCCTGGGACCAGCGCCGGTTCTTGGCTGCGCCTCGCGATGGCGTCGGACGGAAGAACGCTCGCCGTTGGTGAGCCCGAAAGCGACCGCGTCGAGGTCTACACGCGTCTCGATCGACAACTGCGCCAGAGTGCGGTCGTTCAATCCCTCGCCACGCGCCCGGGCGCCGGTTTCGGGGGCGCGATCGCGCTCTCGGCGAGCGGAACCGCGCTTGCCGTCGGTGCCTTCAGGGATAGTGGGGGCGAAGGGGGCACCAACCCCAACCCCTGCGGAGTCAGAGTCGGGGTTGCGGGTGCGGCCTACCTGTTCACTTTGGACGCCGGGGGTTGGAAGGAGCGCGCCTTCATCAAGTCGCGCGCAGTCCATGAGAATGCATACTTCGGTGGCAGCGTCGCGCTCGATGGCCGCGGCGCGGCGATGGCGATCGGTGCGGGAGGAGACCCGAGTGCCGCCTGGGGCATCGACGGTGACGAAAACGACAGCTCGAGCCCCTTCGCGGGCGCCGCCTATGTCTTCCGCTGAGCGCAGCCGCGACCTCGACCTGCGCGCGCGGCTCGCCGTCGCGAGCCTCGTGACCGCGGAGCCGTTGTCGTCATCACGGGGTGTGGAGGCGACACCGACCTCAGCGCGTGCATTCTTCCCAACCCTGCCGACCGCCTCCCGCTTCGCCAACAGGAGTACGTCAAGGCGGCCGTTGGCGCGAGCACGGAGAGCAGCTTTGGAGCGCGCGTGGTTCTTTCTGGCGACGGCAGCACCCTCGCGGTGGGTGCTCCCTACGACCCCAGCGGAGCGCTCGGAGTGAACGCCGACCCAACGGATCGCTCGAGAACGGATGCGGGTGCCGTTCATGTCTTCGTGCGAAGTGGCGCGAGGTGGACCCCACAGGCCTACCTGAAGCCCGCGAACAAGTATGCAGCCCTCCAGTTCGGACGCGTGCTCGCGGTCTCGAGGGCTGGAGACACGCTGATCGTCGGTGTGCCCAAGGACTCGAACCCGAAGGGCTCGTCTTTGGGGTCCGCAGTGGTCTTCCGTCGGAGCGGCGCGACGTGGATGGAGGAGGCCTACCTCCACCCGTCGCGAGGTACGGCGGAATTCGGAACCGCGGTTGCGCTCTCGGACGACGGCGACACCGCCGTCGTCGGCGTGCCGGAGGATACTGGTGGACAGGGGTGGGACTACTGCGAGAGCCCCCCGTGCCGTGGCGCAGCGTACGTCTTCACACGGACGAATGGGCGCTGGACTGAGAGCGCGATCCTCGAACCGCCGAGCTCGCTGAACCTCCCATCACCCGTCCATATGGCGGTGAAGATGGGCGCTCGGGTCGCGCTGTCCGGTGACGGGACGGTCGTGGGTGCCCTCGCGACGGGTGCGGTCGCCACGTTCACGCGAGGCGCGACCTGGGCGTTCGAAGCGACCGCGCCGCTACCAGGGCCACGCTACGAGGTCGACCGGACCATTGGCCGGGGAATGGGCAGCCGGGGATACGTCGCCCCCTGGATGAGCCTTGGGATGTCCTCGGATGGGCGCACCATCGCCGTCGGAGAGCCATCGCCGCCACGGGGCGGAGAGCCGTTCGCGTCGCGCGTCGAGGTGTTCGCGCGTCAGGACGGGCAACTCCGACGGACGGCCGTGGTTCAGCCGCTCGCATCCCGACCCGGCTCGAACTTCGGAAGTGAGCTCGCGCTCTCGGCCTCCGGCACGCACCTCGCCGTAGGTGCGTATTCGGATAATGGAGGCATCGGCGGCACGAACCCAGACCCTTGCGGTTCGACGGTCGAATGTCGGGTGCGGTGTACTTCTTCACCCTCGACGGCACGTGGAAGGAGCGCGCGTTCCTCAAACCGCGGATCGTCCACCCGAACCTTCGCTTTGGAATCAGCGTGGCGCTCGACGGGGCCGGGTCGACGCTGGCGGTCGGCGCCGACTGGGACCCCAGCAGCGCCTCGGGGATCGACGGTGACGACGCGGACTCCTCAGCCAACTCCGCCGGCGCAGCGTACGTATTCCGCTGACTCCGTGCTCGTGAAGGCGCCAGCCGTGCGTCCTCGTGGTCAGAGATCCGGGAACGGCGAGCGCGCGATCATCGCGGCGCTGAAGTGGCGGAGCGAAGGCGCCTCCTCCACGATCGAGAGGGCGGGGAGCTTGTCGCGCACGCGGGCCACGTCCTCGGCGACGGCGCCGACATAGTCGACGTGGCTCTGGGTGTAGACGCGCCGCGGCAGCGCGAACCGGACGAGCTGGCGGCGCGGGGGATCGCTCGAGCCGAACATCAGATCGCCGATCTCGCACGTGCGGATGCCGCCGGCGAGGTAGAAGGCGCACGCGAGCGACTGCCCCGGGAGGTCTCCCGGCGCGAGGTGGGGGCAGGCCGCGCCCGCGTCGACGTACACCGCGTGCGCGGCCGCGGGGGTCACGACCTCGAAGCCGACGCGCTCGAGGGCGCGGGCGAGGTAGCCCGACGCCGCGAAGCGGTACTCGAGGTAGCTGTCGTCGAGGACCTCCTCGAGCCCCTGGGCGATCGCCTCGAGGTCGCGCCCGGCGAGCCCGCCGTAGGTGACGAAGCCCTCGGTCCGGATCAGCTCCACCCGGATCTTCTCGGCGAGCGCGGGGTCGCGCACCCCGAGGATGCCGCCGATGTTCACGATCGCGTCCTTCTTCGCGCTCATCGTGAAGCCGTCGCAGAGGTCGAACATCTCGCGCGCGATGGCGCGCAGGGTGCGGTGCCGCTCGGAGGGCTCGTCGCGCCGGATCGCGAACGCGTTCTCGGCGAAGCGGCACGCGTCGAGGAAGAGGGTGACCCCCGCCTCGCGGCAGAGGTTCGACACCGCGCGCAGGTTCTCGAGCGAGACGCTCTGCCCGCCGACCGTGTTGTTGGTGACCGTCATCACGACGAACGCCACCTGGCCGGCGTGCTCGCGGAGCGCGCTCGCGAAGGCCGCGAGGTCCATGTTGCCGCCGAAGGCCACGCCCCTCTCGCGCACCGGCAGATCGATCCCTCGCGCGCCCGATCCCTCCACGTTGGCGCGGGTGGTGTCGAAGAGCCCGTTCGAGAGGACGACCTTCCCCGAGAGCGCCGACACCGCGCACAGGATCCGCTCGGCCGCGCGCCCTTGGTGCGTCGGGAACACCGAGGGGACGCCGGTGAGCTCCTGCACCACCGACTCGAAGCGGAACCAGCTCTTCGCGCCCGCGTACGACTCGTCGCCGCGCATCATCGCCGCCCACTGCTCGGCGCTCATCGCGCCCGTCCCCGAGTCGGTGAGGAGGTCGACGATCACGTCGTCGGCACGCAGGCCGAAGAGGTTGAAGCGCGCCTCCTCGAGGAGTCGGCGCCGCTCGCGCGGCGTGGTCATGCGGATCGGCTCGACGACCTTGATGCGGAAGGGCTCGATGATGGGGCGCGCCATGGCGGCGCGCGCGAAGCAAGACGCGTGCTCCCCGCAGGAAACCCGAAGAAATTCGGATGGCTGGCGGCTCGGGGGGTGATCCCGGAGCGCACCGGGTGCGCGTCGGCGCACGCGCTGCGCCGCCCGCGCGATGTGGCGGCTCGGCGTGTCGTGTTAAGGTGCGCGCGCATGAAACGGACCTACGTTCTGTTCCCTCTCCTCGCGATCGCTCTGCCCGTCTACGCCGTCGCCTGCGGCGGCGAGACCCAGACCGCGCCGCCGCCGCCGCCGCCGCCGGGCCCCACCGAGACCGCCAGCGCGCCCCCGCCGCCGCCCGCGTCGTCGCCCGTCGCGAGCGCGAGCGCCGCGCCGCCGGCCGCGCCCGAGATCCCCTTCAAGCCGGTGGTCGACTTCGCGGCGCTGCCGCCGCTCCGCGCGGCCAAGCCCGACGACAAGAAGATCGTCGCCGCCGCGGGTGACATCAAGAAGACCCACGCCGAGTGCGCGGGCGCGCCCGTGCGCGTCGCCTCGCAGGCGACGGGCGCGTTCACCGCGAAGGGCGCGACCGAGACCGCGTACGTCCTCGAGTGGACGTGCGGCAAGGGCAAGGCGCAGACGTTCGTGCACAAGCTCCTCATCCTCAACGACGCCGGCAAGGCGATCCGCGAGCACGACGTCAACGCGAGCCAGATCGGCGGCATCACCGATCTCGACCTCGACGGCGACAACGAGATCGTCGTCGTGAGCGCGTCGGGTGCGCTCACCGCGCGCCTCGTCGACGTGTCGGACGGCGACATCAAGATCGTCTACGAGTGGGCGCAGCTCGGCTCGCACGACTGCGTGAACGGCAGCCAGGACGCGCCCAAGCTCGTCTACCGCAAGACGGACAAGAGCATGGATTTCCACGCCGAGCCGGCCAAGCGCGCGTGCTCGGCGGCCCCCGCCGCCTCGTCGGCCGCCCCCGCGAAGGCGCCGCCGAAGAAGTGACGGTCAGCGCACCCGGGCGCGCAGCCAGACGAGGATCGCCTCGAGCTCGCCCGGGGCGTCGCCCTTGCCGTCCCACACCCGGACCTCTCCGCTTCGCCGCGTGGCCACGAGCCACCAGCGCGCGGAGAGGACGTCCTTGAGGTTCGAGAGCGCGTCGCCGGGGGCCGTCTTCTTCCACGGCGTCGCGTCGCGCCGGGCCGCGAGGACGGCGCCGTGGTCCGCGCAGCCGCGGGCCGCGGCGTCGATCATCACCTGATCGGCGTCGCTCGTGGAGAGGCGCTCGACCCCCGTTCGACCGGACGCGGTGCTCTTCTGCTGCGACAAGACGCCGCTCGCGTCGGCGCGGACGACGTGCCACTCCGCGCCGCGGGTCTCTTTGAGGACGGTCTCGCCCTCGTCGATGCCGAGGGTGTCGCCCATCGTCGTCGTCACGAAGAGTCGAACGCACGACACGTGAGCGTCGGCGGCGGCCTGATCGACCACGCTCGAGAGCCAATCGAGGGCGGGCGCGATCTCGGCGTCGGGCCGCCCCGTCGCGCCTCCCTCGAGCACGCGCACCTCGTCGCCGCGCCGCATCGCGATCGCCCAGACCCAGCGCGGCGGCCCGCTCGGCGGACCTTGCGTCGGGCCGACGGGCTGCCCGGCTCGCTGCCACGCCGCGTCGACCCACGCGATGAGGCGACCGCGGTCCGACGGCGCGATCGTGAGCGGGCCACCTCCGACCGTCCCGCGGGGCGCCATCGAGTCGACGCGCCGCGCCCAGCGGGCCGAGCCGTCCGCGCGAGCCTCCACCGTGTGTCCGCTCACGCCGTGGGTGCCGCCATCCATCAGCGCAACGTCGCCGTCGTCGAGGAGGATCTCGCCGAAGTAGGACGCCCTGGCCGCCAGAGGTGAGCTCACTCGGCGGAGACTAGCGCCTCGGCGTTCGTGTTGAGAACCACGAAGCCCGGCGTGATTCGCCGGCGGGAGCGGGTCGCGGCCGAGCGCGCGAGTCTTGCGCGCAGAGTTCCGCGGGGGGCCGTGTCCAGTGTCGGCGGATTCCCCGCTGGGGTGCCCGGCGGTCCCTCGAGCGTCCACCTCGGAGCGCTCTGGTCGTGCGACCCGAGGCCGATGGAGACGCGCGCGAGAGGCACAAATCGATGGGAAATTCTCCCCGATCGACTATGAGGGGAGCGCGCGCGCCCTCGCTCGCTCTCGGGAGGTCTTCCATGGCCAGCGGTCTCAAGAAACACTCGGTCGCACTCAAGACCGTCGGCATCCTCACCGCGGTCGCAGCGGTCGTCATCGCGTGCGGCACGGGCCCCGAGAGCGCGTTCGAAGTGCCGCTCGACACGACGCCCGAGGCCGGCGCGAGCTCGTCGGGATCCGTCGGCCCGTTCGTCGGTGACGACGCGGGCCCCGTCGGTCCTGGCTGCAAGCCCAAGACGTGCGCCGACCTCAAGGCCAACTGCGGCCCGGTGGGCGACGGCTGCGGCGCGATCGTCAACTGCGGGACCTGCAAGAGCGACGAGACGTGCGGCGGGGGCGGCGTCGCGAGCCAGTGCGGCAAGCCCGCGTGCTCGCCGAAGACCTGCAAGGACCTGGGGGTCGAGTGCGGCCCGGTGGGCGACGGCTGCGGCAACCTCATCGCGTCGTGCGGCACGTGCGACGGCGGCACCTGCGGCGCGGGCGGCCCGAGCAAGTGCGGCGCGTCGAGCGCGCTCGACGGCGGCGCGTGCGTCCCCACCAAGACCACGTGCGTCGCCGGCGACTGCGGCCCGATCGCCAACGGCTGCGGCGGCCTCGTCAACTGCCCGACCACGTGCCCCGCGGGTCAGACCTGCGGCGGCGGCGGCATCCCCAGCCTCTGCGGCGCGCCCCCGTGCGTGAAGAAGACGTGCGCCGGCGTCGGCGCCAACTGCGGCTTCATCGCCGACGGATGCGGCGGCGTCGTCAACTGCTGGGGCGCGGGCGCGGTGTGCCCGCCCGGCCAGACCTGCGGCGGCGCGGGCGCGCCCAACGTGTGCGGCACGGTGCCCGGCTGCACCGGCCTCTGCTTGCAGCAGCAGGCTTGCCCTGGCGGCGGCACGACCAGCATCGAGGGCTACGTCACGTCGCCGAACGGCGTCTTGCCGATCCCGAACGCGATCGTCTACGTGCCCAACGCCGCGGTCGCGGCCTTCCCGGCCGGCGTCTCGTGCGAGACGTGCGCGACCGCGTCGGGCAGCCCGCTCATCTCGACCACGACCGACTCGAACGGCCACTTCCTGCTCCCGAACATGCCGGTGAGCGATCCCGCGAAGGTCAACGACATCCCCGTCGTGGTGCAGCTCGGGCGGTGGCGGAAGCAGTTCACCATCCGCACCATGGCGTGCACGAGCACGCTCGTCCCCGCGACGTCGAGCGCGCTGCCGAAGAACCACTTCGAGGGTGACATCCCGCTCACGGCGATCTCCACCGGCGCGGTGGACGCCCTCGAGTGCGTCTTCCGGAAGATCGGCGTCGACGACGCCGAGTTCACCCCCGGCAACGGGACCGGGCGCATCCGCCTCTATCAGGACAACGGCGCGTGCATCCCCACCGGGGCCGGCACCTGCGCCGCGGGCGGCAACACGAGCCCCAAGGCGTCCGCGCTCTACACCCCCTGCACGGGCGCGGGCTGCAAGAACGAGATCGACAAGTTCGACCAGGTGATCTTCGGCTGCGTCGGCTTCCAGGACAACAAGGCGGCCAACGTCCGCAACAACGTCCTCGGCTACGCGAACAAGGGCGGCCGCATCTTCGCCACCCACTACGCGTACGTGTGGCTGCACGCGACCGCGCCCTGGTCGGGCACCGCGTCGTGGCTCGGCGGGCTGCCCAACACCGAGGTCCAGTGGGACAGCTCGATCCAGGCGTTCGTCGACACGACGTTCCCCAAGGGCACCCAGTTCGCGAACTGGCTCCAGGCGCCGCTCGCGCCGATCTCGGCCACCTATCCGCCCCCGTATGCTGCGGTCAACGGCCTCTTCACCGTGATGCCGCCGTCGATCCAGATCGCCGAGGCCCGCAAGGACATCAACGTCCCCGCGGGCACCACCGGCGTCACCGCGCCCGCGCAGCGGTGGCTCTACACGACCAACGCGTCGATCGTCGACAACGGCATCACCGATCCCCCGGCCGAGCCGGCGGTGATGCACTACACCTTCAACACCGACTGGTCGAAGCCGGCGGCCCAGCAGTGCGGGCGCGTCGTCTACAGCGACTTCCACGTGACGACGGGCCTCACCGAGGACGTGAAGTTCCCGGCCGAGTGCTCGCCCGGCTTCAGCAGCCAGGAGAAGGTGCTCGCCTACATGCTCTTCGACCTCGCCTCGTGCGTGTCGACGAGCGGGCCCCCGGTCTGCGCGCCCAAGACGTGCGCGGCGCAGGGCCTCGGCTGCGGCCTCGGCGGCGACGGCTGCGGCAACCAGATCGACTGCGGCCCGTGCCCGCCGGGCAAGACCTGCGGCGGCGGCGGCGTCCCGAGCCAGTGCGGCTCGCCGAGCTGCGTGCCCAACAAGTGCGCGGCCGGCCAGTGCGGCCTCATGGGCGACGGCTGCGGCGGCTCGCTCGACTGCGGCAACTGCCTCGTCGGCACGTGCGGCGGCGGCGGCCCCAACGTGTGCGGCGCGGCCCCGTGCGTCCCCAAGGCCTGCCCCGTCCCCGCGCCCGGCTCGGTGTGCGGCCCGGTGGCCAACGGCTGCGGCGGCCTCAACAACTGCGCGTGCCCGCCCGGCGTCCCCTGCGTCAACGGCACCTGCGGAGCGCCCGCGTGCACCCCGCGCACGTGCGCGCAAGCCGGCGCCAACTGCGGGCAGATCGCCGACGGCTGCGGCAACATCATCAACTGCGGCGACTGCCTCGCTCCGCAGACCTGCGGCGGTGGCGGCATCGCCAACGTCTGCGGCGGTATCAACTGAAGCTCGTCGGCGCGCTCACCCTCGGGCTCCTCGGGTCTCTCGTCGCGTGCGGCGGGCCCGACGCCGCGCCGGTGACGCCGCAACCCATCCCCGCTCCGGCCGCAGACGCGGCCGCGGCGGGGCCGGTCGAGGCCGGCGCGCTCGACGCGGCGAGGGCCTCGATGGCTCCGGCGTCGGAGGAGCCGGCGGCCTACCTCGAGCACGTCGCCGTCCTCCGCGAGGCCGATCCCAAGACCGATCCGGGCGTGGCCCGCCTCGTCGCCGCGTTCCGCGGCGTGCGCGCGGCCGCAGACCCCCGCGCCGCGGATGACATCGCCCGCTACCTCGAGTCGCAGCCGCCGCCTCGCTTCCGCGTGCAAGCGGCGCTCGCGCTCGCGGAGATCGGCGATCGCCGCGCCGCCGAGCACCTCGCGTGGCGCCTCGGTCAAGACACGCTCTCCCTCTACAAGGACGTTCCCGAGCTCCGACGCGACGACTCGGAGCGCGTCGCCTCGGCGCGGTACCTCGCCGATCTCGTCTGGCTCGATCCGAACGACGAGCCCCTCGCCCGGCTCGCCGAGAAGGCCGCGCTCGGGTGGCTCTCCGGGCAACCGTCGCCGCACGCGAACGGGCTGCGCGTGCTCTCGCTCACCGGGTCTTCGGCGGCGCTCGCGCGCTTGCGCGCGACGGCGGACCCGTCCGACCCGCTGCCGAAGGCGGGCGCGCAGCCGCCGTTCCCGATGGCCTTCGCGACGGCGCAGTCGGGGCTCCGCTACCTCGGCGCAGCGACGCGCCGGACCGGGGCGCTCGACGAGACGACGGCGAAGCTCCTGCGCAAGCAGCTGTCGCGTCGCCCCAAGGGCTTCGACGGGACGATGGACGGCATCACGAGCGGAGGCAACGCGATCCTCGGCATGACGCTCCGCGCGCTCGCCGTCGGCGCCGCGCAGGGGATGGCGGAGACGCGCGACGCCCGGTTCTCGAACGATCTCATGGCGATCGCCTCCGATCCGAAGGCGAACGAGCAAGCCCGCATCGAGGCCTGTCTCGCGCTCGCGGCGGTGGGCACCGACGCTCAGATCGCGGCGTTGCCGGCCAAGGTGCTCTCCCCGCACAGCACCGGCCCCGCGGGCGAGGTCGAGCGGCTCTGCTATCTCGAAGCGATGGGTCGGCGCTCTGCCGGTGAGCGCACGGTCGACCTCCTGCCGCTCCTCGGGCGCAAGCCGGACGAGGCCCAGGCCGCGGCCCGCGCGCTCGGAAGGAACGGCGTCGTCGCCTCTGCGCGGCCCACCCTCACGGCCGCGCTCGACGTCCCCAGCACCGCGGTCGCGGCGGGCCTCGCGCTCCTCCTCGGGGGCGACGAGCGTGACGCGGCGCTCGTCGGCGCGAAGCTCGCTGCGAGCGAGGAGCTTCCGCTCGCCTACTCGCGCGGCTTCGACGTGGTCCTCGACACCGATCTCGAGCGAGGGAACCTCGCGCGTTGGGTGAAGAACGCGCGCGCCTCGGGCGCCTCGTGGGCGCCCACGTTGCTCTCACGCGCGCTGTCGGCGGTGGAGTACGACGCGGGCCCGCAGACGCTCACCCGCGTGCGGCTCCGCATGAGGCTCTACGACGCGGCGCGCGGCGCCGACGCCGCGAAGCGCGCCGACGCGCTGCTTGTCCTCGACGCGCTCGGCGAGCGCGGTGTCCTCGGGGCGGCGCGGCAGCCGCGCTGACAGTCGGATTGGAAGGTCGAGCACTGCATCACCGGCGCAGCTGCCACCGCCCGCATAGAAAAGCCCTGAGACCGTCGCGAGACCGCTAGTAAAGTAAATCTGGACTAGCTAATTTAGTGTCCGTCGCTATGAAAGCGTTCTTTCACCGTGGTTGCCTGTGAGCTCGTCCAGGGCGGGCAACTTCGTCCAGCAGGGCATTGGTGACGCCGCTTTTCGGGCCTTCATCCCCGCGCCTCTTCCACCAACCCTCGACCTGGCACGCCTGCAAGGCGCATCAGAGAAGGCTGGGGTGGAACTCGGGCGCCTCGACGGAATCGCACGTGTCATCCCGAACCTGAGTCTGTTCCTCTATATGTATGTCCGCAAGGAGGCAGTGCTCTCGAGCCAGATCGAGGGTACGCAGTCCTCCCTCTCGGACCTCCTTGCCCACGAGGCCGGGAGCAGCCCGGGTGCTCCGGTCGACGCAGATGTGAACGAGGTCTCCAACTACGTCGCCGCGATGGAGCACGGATTGCGGCGCCTGAAGGAGCTCCCCGTCAGCCTCAGGCTCCTTCGAGAGATCCACGGCGTCCTCATGAAGGGCGCACGAGGCGGGGAGAAGAGCCCTGGAGACTTCCGGCGCACGCAGAATTGGATCGGTGGCTCGATGCCAGGCAACGCCCGATTCGTGCCGCCGCCGCCACACGAAATGCACGCGGCGTTGAACGATTTCGAGCGCTTCCTCCACGCCGACTCGGCCCCACCCCCATTGATCAAGGCCGGCCTCGCGCACGCTCAGTTCGAGACGATCCATCCGTTTCTAGATGGCAACGGGCGCATGGGACGCCTGCTGATCACGTTCTTGCTCGTCACCGACGGCGTTCTCGGCAGTCCGCTCTTGTACCTGAGCCTCTACCTGAAGAAGCACCGCGACACGTACTACGACCTCCTCCAGCGCGTTCGGACCCATGGGGAGTGGGAGGAGTGGATGCTGTTCTACCTGTCGGGGGTCGCGGACGTCGCAGCGCAAGCGACCGAGACCATCCAGAAGCTGCTGGCGTTGCTCGACACGGACAAGCAGAAGCTGGAGTCCCGGAAGGCTTCTCCCGCAGCGCGGCGGGTGTTCGAGCGATTCTGTCGGTATCCCGTGTCGTCCATTCCTGGACTCGCTGCGGAGCTCGAACTGACTCACCCGACGGCCGCAAAGGCGGTGCGGCTGTTCGTCGACGAAGGAATACTCGTCGAGACTACGGGGCGGCAGCGTGACCGGGTCTTCGTCTACGAACGGTACCTCCGAGTTCTCGAGGAAGGTACGAAGGATGCGGTGAACGTCGACGGACACCGACCGGCGTAGGCCTCGAGCAGGATCGTGACCGCGCGCTCGCACGCGTGTGTGAACGCATTCAGCCTCGTGTTCGAACGAAATATCCCGATACGCCCCGCAGCCGCTGCGCTACGGCTGGACCCGGACGACGACCTTGCCGCGCACCTTGCGGTCCTCGAGCTCGCGGATCGCGTCGGCGCCGCGCTCGAGGGGGTAGGTGGCGTGGATGGGCGGCACGATGCGCCCGTCGCGCACGCGCTCGAGGATCTCCGCGAGCTCCCGTCGGGCCTTCTCGTGCTCGCGGGTGGCGAAGTGGCCCCAGAAGACGCCGACCAGCGACGCCCCCTTGAGCAGGCACAGGTTGGTAGGCACCTTGGGGATGTCACCAGCGGCGAAGCCGACGACCAGGACCCTGCCGTTCCACGCGGTCGCGCGCAGCGCGGCCTCGGTGAACGACCCGCCCACCGGATCGTAGACGACGTCGACGCCGGCCCCGGTGAGCTCCTTCACCCGCGTCTTCAGGTCCTCGCGGGTGTAGTCGATGGTTTCGTCGGCGCCGATTCGCTTGCAGAACTCGAGCTTGTCGGCGCTGCTCGCGGCGGCGATGACGCGCGCGCCGAGGAGCTTGCCGATCTGGATCGCCGCGACCCCGACGCCGCCAGCGGCGCCGAGGACGAGGAGCGTCTCACCCGCGACCAGCCCCGCGCGATCGACGAGCGCGTGCCACGTCGTCCCGTACGTGACGAGCGAGCCCGCGGCGACCACCATGTCGACGCCCTCGGGGATCGGCCACGCCGCGAGCGCGCTCACGCCCACGCGCTCGGCGAGGCCGCCGTACGGCATCCACGCGCAGACGCGTTGGCCGACCGTGAGGCCCGACACGCCCTCGCCGACCTCGCGCACCGTCCCCGAGATCTCGCCGCCGGGTGAAAACGGCGGGTCGGGCCGGAACTGGTACTTCCCGTGGACGAGGAGCACGTCGGGGAAGTTGATCCCGCACGCCGCGACGTCGACGACGACCTCGCCGGCGGCGGCGCGAGGCTCGGGCAGGTCCTCGCGCAAGACGAGGTTGTCGAGCGAGCCGGTGGCGGTGCAGTGGAGGGCTCTCACGGTGCTGCGCCGAGGCTACCACGGGCCGGCGCCGACTTCGCGGCCACCCCGAGGTAGGACGTCACGAGGCGCGTGAGCTCGTCGACGACCGCCGGGGTGTTGTAGCGGGGGCGATCGATGACCACCCCGTGCACGACGCCGAGGACCACCCGCACGAGGATGAACGCCGCCACCTCCGGATCGGGGAGCGGCAGCTCGGCGGCGGCGAGGGCGGACGCGACGACGCCCTCGAGCCGCTCCTCGAAGCCCTCGACCTCGCGGCGCGCGCTCGACCGCACCACCTGCTCGAGGAGCACCCGGTGGAGGGCGGGGTTGATTCCGCGCGCGCGGAAGAGGTCGGTGAAGAGCTCGCGGACGATGGACTCGAAGCTCTCGTGATCGGCGGCGCCGAGCCGGCTCCCCACGAGCTCGATGAGCGTCTCGCGGTAGCGCTTGAGGAGCTCCACCGCGATCGCGTCTTTGCTCGGAAAATACTGGTAGAGCGAGCCCACGCTCACCCCGGCCGCGACCGCGATCCGGTTGGTGGTCGCCCGGGCGTACCCCTCCTTGACGAAAACGCGAGCCGCGGCCTCGAGGAGGTGCTCGACCATCTCCCGTGAGCGGGCTTGCAGCGGGGATTTCCGGGGTTTGGTGCGTCTCTTCGGGGTCGCCACGGACCCATGAGAACGCGAGTAGCGAACGCGAGCAATAGCTCGCATTATGTGCGTCCTCGAACCACGGAGTGAGACCATGCGCCTGAACGACGAGTGGACCCAGCTGATGAAGAACTACGAGGCGGATCATGCCGATCCGCGCAACCAGGCGTGCCACAAGGTGGGCATCCCCCTCATCGCGGCGTCCCTGCCGCTCGGCGCGACCGTGGTCGGCCTGCCCCTCGCCGCGGCGATGTTCACGACCGGCTGGACGTTCCAGTTCGTCGGCCACTACTTCGAGGGGAAGAAGCCTTCGTTCGTGGGAGACCGCCGCTACCTGATCGTCGGCCTCCTCTGGTGGATGAAGAAGAACGGCTTCGACGTCGAGCTCGCCGATCTCGCGACCGCGGCCGAGTAGCGCTCACTCACGCGGGGCGAGCTTGTAGCGTTCGAGCTTGCGGTAGAGCGTCGACCGATCGATCCCGAGGATGCGCGTGGCCTCGGTCTTGTTCCAGCTCACCGCGTCCATGACCCGCTCGATGTACCGGCGCTCGACCTCCTCGAGCGTGACGAGCTCGCGCGGGTCGCCGCTGGTGACGAGCACGTCGGTGGACTGGTAGCTCCGGATGCGCGGCGGGAGATCGTCGACGGCGACCTGCTCGAAGCGCGCGAGCGCGACCGCGCGCTCCATCGCGTTCTGGAGCTCGCGCACGTTGCCCGGCCAGGAGTAGTCGAGGAGCTTCGCCGCGGCCTCGGACGAGAGGCCGGCGACCGTCTTCTTGTGGCGCTCCGCGAAGCGGGCGACGAACGTCTGCGCGAGATCGAGGACGTCGCGGCCGCGCGCGCGCAGAGGCGGGAGCTCGAGGTGGACGACGTCGATGCGGTGGAAGAGGTCTTCGCGAAAGCGCTTCTCGGCGACGAGCGACGCGAGGTCTTGGTTCGTCGAGGCGACGAGGCGGGCGTCGAAGGGGACCTCGGCGTCGCTCCCCACCGGGCGCACGGTGCGCCCCTCGAGCGCGCGGAGGAGCTTGGCCTGCATCCCGAGGGGCAGCTCGCCGATCTCGTCGAGGAGGAGCGTGCCCCCCGACGCCTCGGCGAAGAGGCCCTTGCGCGCGCTGCGGGCGTCGGTGAACGCCCCCTTCACGTGGCCGAAGAGCTCGCTCTCGAGGAGCGCCTCCGGGAGGGCCGCGCAGTTCACCGCGACGAGCGGGCCCGCCGAGCGGCGGCTTCGCTCGTGGATCGCGCGCGCCACGAGCTCCTTGCCTGAGCCGCTCTCCCCGGTGACGAGGACGGTCGCGTCGGTCGGCGAGACGCGATCGATCAGATCGAACACCTGGAGCATCGCGGGCGACGACCCCACGAAGCTCCCGAAGCCGTCGGCGGCGGCCCGGCGCGTGCGCAGCGCTCGAACCTCGTCCTCGAGGCGCCGATGGCGGATCGCTCGCTCCAGCGTGAGCGCGAGCTGCTCGGCGTTGAACGGCTTGGTGATGAAGTCGAACGCCCCCGCGCGGAGCGTCGCGACCGCCGTCTCCATGCTGCCGAAGCCTGTGACGACGACGACCGGGATCGCGGGCCGGTTGGAGACGACCCGATCGCACAGCTCGACGCCGCTCATCCCCCGCAGGTTCAGGTCGGTGACCACCGCGTCGAAGTCGCCGTCGAGGACGAGGGCGTAGGCCTCGTCGGCCGACTCCCGGGTCGTCACGTCGAAGCCGCGCTTCCCCAGGGCGCGCGCGAGCTCGCGACACATGTCGGCGTCGTCGTCGACCACCAGGATGCGACCTGTCATGACAACCTCGGTAGGTATAGTGAGAAGGTGCTGCCGCGGCCGGCTTCGCTCGCCGCGTCGATCGCGCCGCCGTGGTCGCGCGCGATGTCCGCGGCCACCGTGAGCCCGAGCCCGGTCCCGGCGCCCGGGGGCTTCGTCGTGTAGAACGGCTCGAAGATGCGGGCGAGCGCGTCCTCGGTGAGGCCGACGCCTCGGTCGACGACCCGGATCATGGCGACCGGTCCGACCTGCGGCAGCGGCCGGCCCTCGGGCGCGCGCTCGGCCACGTCGACGACGATCTCGAGGTCACCGCCTTCGGGCATCGCTTGGACTCCGTTGACCACGAGGTTGGTCACCGCCTGCTCCAGGTACTCCGCGTCGCCGAGCACGAGCGCGTCGTGACGGACGGTCACCCGCAGGTGGACCCCGTGCTTCTCTGCCAGCGAGCGGAGGAGCTGCATCGAACGCTCGGCGACGGCGGAGAGGCGCACCTCGCCGCGCGCTCCCGCGCTCCGCCGCGAGAAGTCGAGGAGCTGGGTCACGAGGCGCCGCATCTTCTCCACTTGCGCGAGGATGACGCCCCCGGCCTCGCGCGCCTCGTCCGGTGAGGAGTCTTCGGTGGCGAGCGCTTGGCCGCGGATGAGGAGCACGGCGAGCGGCGTGCCCAGCTCGTGCGCGAGGCTGGACGCGAGCGTGCCGACCGTCCGGAGCCGGTCGAGGTGGCGGAGCTGCTCCAGCGTCTCGACGCGCGCGGTGGACTCGGCCTCGGCGCGCCGCTGCGCCTCGGCGATGCGGTCGCACATCACGTCGAGCTCGCGCTCGAGCGCCCCGATCTCGTCGCCCGTCGTCGGCGCCAGCCGCTGCGAGAGGTCCCCCGCGCCGACGCGCCGGGCCAGGCCGACGACGCGCTGGAGGGGCCGACCGATCAGCGCCCCGCCGAGGACGATCGCCAGCCCGGCGGCCGCGACCGCGAGCGCCGCCGCGACCGCGAGCTCCGCGCGGAGTTGCTCCCGGAGCACCGCGCCCTCGTCCATCACGCCGCGGCTCACCTCCAGGGTGCCGCCGCCACCGCCGACCCGGACGGGCAGCGTCGCCCGGACCACGCGCCCCTCCGGAGTGGTCGCGGTCTCGACGTGGTCGGCGGGGGCGATCTCGCGCGACCAGCGGAGGGTGACGTCCCCGCGCCGCCGTTGGAGCACCTGGAGCAGGTCGAGCGCCCGCTCCTCGCCGTCGCGCGCCCACGTGGCGACGAGGACCTCACGCAGATCTTCGCCCAGCTCGCGCGTGTCCGTCTCCACGCTGCGCGAGACCGCTCGGGCCTCGGCGCGCGCGGCGACGTAGCCGTACACCCCGAGGAGGGCGACGCTCACCACGAAGAAGAGGGCCGCGAACTTCGCGACGACTTTCAAGCTCGAGTTTACCTAAGCCCCACCCCGAGGTGAGGCAAGGCCAGGCGCGCGTTCAGGCGCCCGCCCGCGCCCTCAGGGGGCTACGGACGCCCACGCGGCGTCGCCGGAGCTCATCTGTCCAAGCCAGGTGAAGAGCCCGACGCCGCCGGCGGTGTATTTCGCCGGATCGCCGAGCATGGTGTGGCTCGCGCCCGGAACCACGAAGTGCCGGTAGTTCGGGAGCGGCGTGAGGACGTCGGCGTTGAGCTTCTCGAGCGCGGCCTGGAAGTCGGCAGGCTGGAGCTGGAAATAGGTGCGGATGGTCTGATCTTGCTGGGACGAGAGCAGCGCCATCCGGTCCTTGGGGTACTTCTGGGCGACCGCCTTCGGGAAGAGCGACAGGTCGTCCTTGCACGCGGCGCCGCAGATGGGGCCGGCCACGGCGTCGAGCTTCCAGCTGTCGAACCACGCGCCGCGGAGGCCGGGGTTGATCGAGTTGCCGATGAAGAGCGGGAGCGAGTCGTCGACCAGCATCATGTTCGTGTCGGGCCACGCCGCGCGGAACGTCGGGTAGTTGAAGAGCGCCCCGCCGCCCCCGGCGCTCGAGCCCGTCACCATCACCTGCGACGGCTTCTTGAACGTGGCCACGAGGCGCTTCAGGTACGCGGTGACGTTGGCGTGCCCTTTGTGGTGGATTTGTTTGCTCTTTCCGCCGTTCGCGTAGGTGTTCACCGTGTCGCCCGTGTGCACGTCGCCGGTGCAATAGGGGATGAAGACGGTGTTGTAGTCCTTGAACGGGTTCTCCGCGGACTTGTGATCCATCACCGAGCCGGCGAACCCGCTCCGCGACGCGGCGGTGAACTGCGCCTGCCCGAACGGGCCGTGGGTCGACGTGTTCAGCTCGACGCAGGTGAAGTAGTCCCAACACGCGCCGCCGCCGTTGAAGAACACGAGCAGCTTGTCGCTAGACGGGTTCGGATAGACTCCGATGCCGGTCTTGGTCCCGTCGTCGCACGCCGAGTCGGGGAAATCGACGAAGGTCCAGGTGTTGGCCGGAGCGTCGATGGGGGCGCCATCGCCCGAGCCGGAGTCCCCGCTCGATCCGCCGTCGCCGCCGGCGCCGTCGGCGGTCGCGCCCGCGTCGTTGCCGCCGCCGCCGGGGTTCGTGACGGTGGCGGGGTCGCTGCTGCACCCCTGCGCGGCGACGAGGCAGGCGAGCGAGCCGAGGGCGAGGACGAGCGGGAGAGCGCGACGCATGGGCGTCAGCCTACCACCGGCGCGCGCCGCGCGCCGCTTAGACGACCGGCCGCGGCACGAGGGCGTGCTCCACGCGATCGAGGCGGAACTGCCGCGACTCGCCCTTGTCGAGGTCGTCGCAGTTGAGCAGCGTGACGCTGCGCTCGAGCACGACGCTCACGATGCGGACGAGGCGGGTTGTGACCTCGCCGTTCGCGCCCCGGTAACGGATGCGCACCGGCTGGCGCTCGAACCAAGCGCGCTCGATCGCGGCCCGCACGCCGGGCGGCGCCGGCAGCGCCGGGACGCCGGTGACCTTGAGCTCGCTCATCAGCTCGACCAGCTCCCGTTGGGCCGAGCCCGACAGCGCGCCGCGCACCTTGTCGAGGGCCCCCTGGAGGGTGTCCGAGAACGGGATCATCCGCAGCTCGGTGACCCAACGCCCCGCCGTGAGGAGGAGGGCGGCTTCGCGGGCGGTGAAGTTCACCGGGGGCAGGGTGTAGTTGCGCTCGAGGGCGTAGCCGCCGCCGCGGCCGCGATCCGCCTGCACGGGCAGGGACGCGTCGCGGAGCGCGTCGAGGTCGCGGTAGATCGTGCGGACCGTGACCCCGAAGCGCTCCGCCATCGCCTCCGCGGTGATGCCGCTGCGGCGGGAGCGCATGAGCTCCACGATCGCGAAGAGGCGCGCTTGGCGTCGCACGACGTCAAAGCTGACACGAACCTGTCACCCGGTAAAGGCCGCGCTCAGCCGGCCGCGAGGGCGCGCCAGAGGGCTTCGGCGGACATCTTCGGGGAGCCGGCGCGCTCGGCTTCGACCCGGTGCACCAGCTCCACCACCCGCGCGTTGACGGGTGCGGCCAGCCCGTGGCGCTGCGCCAGCGCCACGATCTCGCCGTTGAGGTAGTCGACCTCGGTGAGGCGGCGCTTGTCGAGGTCCTCCCACATCGACGATCGGGCCTCGGGATCGACCGCGAGCTGGGCCCTCGCCGCCACGCGGAAGAGCGGCGAAGGGAGCGCGAGGACCCAGGGGAAGACGCGCGGCGGCAGCGGGCCGAGCCTCGCCATGGGCATGCCCGCGGCCCGGATCACGCCGATCGCCTCCTTCATGAGCGCGCGGACGACGCGCCGGTATCCTGTTAGGTATAGTATGTCGCGGGTCGGGGCCCCCGAGAGCGCGCTCACGCAGTTCGCGACGTTCATCACGAGCTTCGACCACTGGAGCGGCCGCACGTCGGCGGGGGTCTCCACCGTCGTCCCCGCGTCGATGAGGGCGCGTACGAGCGCTCGGGCGCGCGAGTCGGCGCTCGCCTCGATCACCAGGTGCCCGGTCGTCGCGCGCCGGAATCGGCCTCCGCCCTGGGAGATCACGTTGAAGCCCACGATGCCGCCGAGGACGACGTGGCTCGGCAGCCCCGCCCGGAGGACGTCGGCGTTGCCGACCCCGTTCTGCAGGCTCACCACCACCCGCGGCGTCGCGAGCGTCTTCGCGAGCGTCTCGGCGACCTCACGGGTCTGCGCGCTCTTCACGCAGCAGAGGACGACGTCGCGGTCGGCGAGGGCTTCGGGCTCGACCCCGTAGCGCACGGCCTCGGGAGCCACCGCGTGGCGGCTCCCGTCCATGTCGGCGATGGTGAGGCCCGCGGTCGCGATCTCCCGAGCCAGACGCTCCCGTCCCACCATCACCACGTCGTGTCCGCTCGCGGTGAGGCGGCCCCCCAGCCAGGTGCCGATCGAGCCAGCCCCGATCACGCCGATGCGGACCTCACCCATCCGCGGCAGAGGTAAGCCGACCTCGGCCGCTCCGTCAACCCGGCCTCACGCCGCGCGGCGATGGCTCGAGGCCGTCGATCGCGCCCGCTGCGCGCTCTTCGGCGCTTCGTCCCCGCGGAGCGAGAGCAAGAACTCGTCGACCTCGGCGCGCAGCATCGAGGCCTGCTCGGCGAGTCCGCCAGCCGCGCCCAGGACCTCGCCCGCGGCGTCGCCGGTGTGGCGGGCGGTGTCGACGATGGCCTCGACGCCGCTCGTCACGAGCCGCGTGTTCTGCGCCGCGTGCTCGACCGTGGTCGCGATCTCGCGCGTCGCCGCCTCTTGCTCCTGCACCGCCGCCGAGATCGCGCCCGCCGCGCCGTCGACGCCCTCGAGGGTGACGGCGATGCTCCCGATCGCGTCGACGACCCGGGTCGTCGCGGTGCGGATCGCGCCCACCTGCTGCTCGATCTCCAGCGTCGCGTTCGCGGTCTGCCCCGCGAGCCGCTTCACCTCGGAGGCGACCACCGCGAAGCCGCGGCCGGCCTCGCCGGCCCGCGCGGCCTCGATCGTCGCGTTGAGGGCGAGCAGGTTCGTCTGCGAGGCGACCTCGTTGATCACCTTGACCACGCGCCCGATCTGCTGGGCCGCGTCTCGGAGCCCGCTCGCCGCGAGGTCGGCCTGCTTGCCGTTGTCGACGGCCCGCTTCGCCACCGCGCTCGCGTGGCTCGCCTGCCCGGCGATCTCGCGGATGGAGGCGCTCAACTCTTCGGCCGCGGAGGCGACCGTCTGCACGCTCTCGCTCGTGCTCTCGGAGGCGCGCGCGCTCTCGACCGAGCGCTCCTGCGTCGCCGTCGCCGCCCCCGACAGCGAGCTCGCCGAGGCTTGGAGCTCGACGGCCGCGGCGGCGACGGTCTCGGCGACCGCCTTGACCCGCTCCTCGAAGCTGTCGGCCCGGCGGGCGTTCTCGCGCTTCATCTCCGCGAGCTCGTTCGAGCGCTGGTGCATGCGGTCGATGGCGTCGTTGATGATCCCGGCGCCGCGCTTGAAGGACCCGCGCATGCCGTGCGGGAGCACCCGGCGGTAGTATTGCTCTCGCGACACGTGCTCGAGCGAGGCGCACGACTCGCGGACGTAGGCGTCGGTGAGGTCGAGGAGCCGGTTGATCGCGTGCCACAGCGGCGCGAGCTCTTCGTCGTCGTGGATGCGCATGATGCGGGGCTCGAGGTCCCCGGTCGCGGCGCGCTGGCAGACCTCGATCGCTTCGTTCACCTTCGGATCACGCATGGCTCTCTCCTTCGAGCTGGAACATGAGCTCGTCGTACGTCGTCCCGAGCTTGCCGAGCGCCTCCGTGAGGGTCGAAGTGCCCGCGCGGATCTGGTCCGCCTTGGTCGTCTCGCGGCGCTCGGCGGCGAGGATCGCCGCGTAGAGCCCCTTCACCGTCTCCACCGCGGAGCGGCGCGGCACCCGCCGGTTGGAGTGGTACCCCGTGATGTGGCCCGCGGCGTCGAACGTCGGCGTCACGTGGGCGAAGACCCAGTAGTGATCGCCGTTCTTCGCGAGGTTCACGACGTAGGCGAAGATCTCCTCGCCGCTCTTGATGCGATCCCAGAGGAACTTGAACACGCTCCGCGGCATCTCCGGGTGCCGGATCATGCTGTGGGGCGCGCCGAGGACCTCGTCTTCGGTGTACCCCGCGACGCGAAGGAACACGTCGTTCGCGTAGGTGATCTTTCCTTCGCGGTCGGTCTTGCTGACGATGATGTCGTCTTCCTCGAACGTCCGCTCGTGGCCCGTGGGTGTGCTCGATCGCGTCATGCACGGCGGATGTGCACGGTGCGTGCCGCATCCATCGTCCCCTCGGAGGTCGTCACTCGCGCCGAATCCTCGATCCCGCCCCGCCCGCCACCGCCATCGCGCTGCCGCTGGAGTGTCAGCCCGCTGGCGGCGTCCGTCGCCGATTCACGGCTTCGGACGCGCAAGGTCTGCGCTTTCGTCGGTGCTGTCGCATCCTGCGCTCGGGTGCTTTGCGAGATACGTGCCCAGGCTATCCCAGAGCGCGCAGAGCAACCGATCGGCCATCAGCTCGTGGCCCGGCTTGGTGAGGTGGATGAAGTCGTTCCACGCGAGGCCCTTCTTCACGAAGGTCTGGATGGACTTGGGGCCGCCCATCGCCGCGTGGAAGTCCCAGAACGCCGCCCCGCTCTCGGCGGCGATCGCCCGCAGGATGGGCACCATCGACACGATGTGTGCGTCGGGGTGCGTCGTCCCCGGTTCCATGGTGTCGGGAGGCGACATCACGAGGATCGCGACGCCGGGGAGCGCGGCGCGCAGGTCGTCGACCACGACCTTGGTCGCGCGCCGGTGGTCGGCGTCGGTGCCGTACATGTTGGTGCCGAGGTGGATGATGACGAGGTCGTAGCCGCGCCGGGTGAGCTGAGCGCGTCGGGAGGCGCCGTTCACGAGCGTCATCTGCTCCATGTTGAGCGCGCCGGTGCCGAGCGCGTCGACGACGACGCTCGGGCTCCCGCGCTCGATCGCGACCCCGAACAGGCGCACGGTGCCGTGCCCTCGCACGTGCACCTTCACCTCGTGGCCGGCGTCGGTCGTCTCGACGCGCTCGAACGCGGCCGCGGCCTCGGCGGCGCGCGCGTCGACCGATCGCACGACCGCGCCGTCGACCTCGACGTCGAAGCGTCCGCCGTCGGGCCGCTTCATGTAGAAGAGGTCGAACCGGCTCGCGCGCCAACCGATGGGGGCGTCGGCGTCGCGCGGGTTCGTCGAGACGAAGGCGACGGCGCCCGGCGAGCTCGACTCGGAGGCGATGTTGGCGAAGCCGTAGTGGCCGTCGTACGTCTTGTGGGTCGACACGGCGATCTGCTTGAAATCACGCCATGATCCGTCGTGTCGCACGTCGCTGTGGCGATACCACGGCCAGGGCCGCGCGAGCGCGACCCAGCCGTGCCCAGCGTCGCCGAAGCGGCCTTGGAGCTCGCGTCGGATGCGGCCGGTGGTCTCGTCGGTGGTGAGGTTGCTGTCGCCGTACATCGCCACGCGCACGTGGTCCTTCGCGACGCCACGGGCGAGGGCGGCGACGCGCCGGTAGAACGGCGCGAGCGACGCCGTGGGATCGACGATCTCGGGGATGGGGGCGTCGATGACGCTCGCGTCGCAGCGCATGGGCGCGAGCTTCTTCGGGTCGATCGGCGCGCACGCGGGCGCGCGCTCGGCCACCGCCGCCGTCCGCGCCTCGATCGGCGGCTGCTCGGTGGCGCTCGGGGTGCCACGACCCTCCGTGCACGCGGCGGCGCCGAGCGCGGCACCGACGACGAGCGCGAACGCGAGGCGGGGCACGGCCCCATGGTAGGCGCCCGGCGCCGAAATGGCGAAATTGCGCGGGCACCGTTGATCCCGCACGCGGGTCGCGCCATCCTCGCCGGTGGGGGAGGTTCGATGGGCGGACTGAAAGCACAGTACGAGGCGCTGGCTCGCTACAACCGCTGGATGAACGAGCGCGTCTACACGCTCGCCGACGCGATGGGCGACGACGCGCGCCGGCGCGACGTGGGCGCCTACTTCGGCTCCATCCACCGCACGCTCAACCACCTGCTCCTCGCCGACCGCGCCTGGATGTTGCGCTTCACCGGAGACGACGACCGCTACGCCTCGCGCGATCCCTCGGGCACGGTCATCGAGGTGCGCTCGCTCGGACAGGAGCTCTACGCGAGCTTCGAGGCCCTGCGCCGGGAGCGGGCTCGCACCGACTCCGACATCGAGGCGTGGGTGGCGTCGCTGACGGCCGAGCGCCTGGACGGCACGCTGCGCTACTCGCGCGCCGGCAAGGAGTACGAGCACCCGCTGTGGTGGGCCGTCGGCCACCTGTTCAACCACCAGACCCACCATCGAGCGCAGGTGGGCACGCTGATGAAGCAAATGGGCCACGACCCAGGCGTCACCGATCTCATCTCGCTCCTGCGCGGCGACGCCTGAGCGCGCCGGGTGCGCTATCGTCCATCGTCGATGAAGCCGCGCGTCGCAGCAGCGCTGTCAGCGGTCGCGCTCGCCTCGGTGGCCGGGCCGGCCCAGGCCGCGACGTTCGGCCTCGCGGTGCACGTCGCCCAGGCGTCCGACGAGGGGCGCCCGCGCCCGCTCGTGCAAGAGGAGCCGTGGATCCAAGCCCAGATCGACGCGGCCAACGCCCTCTTCGCGCCGATGGGCGTCGACTTCCGGTGGCATCAGGCGTTCGAGATCGCCCCCGTCCACGCGGCGCTCGAGACGCGCAAGGACCGCGACGCGCTCGCGGCCCTGGTGGAGCCGCGCGTCATCGACGTCTTCGTGGTGGGCTCGCTCCGCGACGTCGACGACGGGAAGAGCTTCCGGATGGGGGTGTGCTGGCAGAGCACCCGCGACTCCTCCAAGCGCTACGTGATCCTCGCGGCCACGGCGCGGCCCACCGTCCTCGCGCACGAGCTCGGCCACTACTTCGGGCTCGGCCACGACGCGCGCGTCGACACCCTGATGAGCTACAACCGCGGAGACGGTCGCATCTTCCTCGACGGCGCCCAGCAGGCGACGGTGAAGGCGCGCGCGCGGCTCTACGAGTCGGGGCCGCTGCTCGTGCTGTGGCCCGCTCGCGTCCTACCGTGACGTCGTGCGCGTCACCCTCTCCGCGCGGGCAGCGAGCTCGGCGTCGCCGAGGCTCTTCGCGATCGCCTCGACCCGCCTCGCGACCGCGGCGTCGCCGGTGATGTGGGCGAGGAGACCGAGCGCCCCCACGCGCAGCCGGACGTAGCCGGCGTCGCCGGCGATCTGCGCGGCCTCGCCCGCCAAGCGCGCGGCCTTCGCCGGCGACCCGCGCCGCCACGCGACGTAGGCGAGGCCCGCCGCGCGCTTGCACGCCGAAAACGGCGGATCCGTGGGCATCGCCTCGTACAGCTCCGCCGCGCGCGAGAGATCCGGCGGCCCGCTCTTCGGGTGCGTGACGTTGTATCCCGATTGGTCGAGGTGGCGCGCGCGAAACACCGCCTCGTCGCTCCCCGCGGGCAGCCGCCGCGTCGCGCGCTCCGCGGCGTCGAGCGCCTCGGTCACCTCCTCGTACCGCCGGCGGTGCTGCGCCGCGAACGCGCGGACGAGGCTCGCCTCGGCGAGCACGTCCGGGCGCGCGGAGCCGAGCACGGCTTGCCTCGCGTGGGCGACCGCCGTCTCGAACTCCCGCAGGCGGAGCGCGCACGACGCCCGGCCGAGCTCGAGCCACGCCCGCCCCTTCGACTCGCTCACCGGCGGCCGATCCCACGCGCGGATGAGATCGAGGCACAGCGGGACCGGCAGATCCGAAAAGCGTGTATGATACATGCCCATCCAGCGGATGGTGGCCTCGACCTCGGTCGGGAGGCCGAAGATCGCGAGGAGCCACCGGCCGTATTTCCCGCCCTCGCCCGACGGCGTCTGGCGCAGGCGCCGGAGGCCGCGCTCGATGGTGGCGGCGTCGGCCTCCGGTCGCGCGCGCTCGACCCGCAGCGCGAGCCGCGCGAGCGACCCGTGGGCGCGCGTGAGGTGATCGACGTACGATCTCCAGTCGAGCGCGGAGTCCTGGAGCACGCGAGGAGGCTACCACGCAGCTGTCCGGAAACGCGTCCGGGCCGCGCGCGCGCGGGCGCCGTAGGTTCTGAGCCGATGACATCGACACCGCCTTCCGGTCGGTCGAGGCCGAAGCTCCTCCTCGTCCGCGTGCTCGTCCTCGCCGTGCTGTACACTCTGCTCGTGGCGCTCGATCGGCTCTTCGGACGCAAGGTCGCCCTCGCGGCGTTCGCGCTCGCGATCGTGGGCGTGTGCGTCGCCCACGCGTCGGGCTGCATGCGGACCACGAACGTCGCCACCTACAACGTGCGGGATTTCGGGCCCCAGACCGATCTCGCCCGCCTCACGGAGATCGTGTCCGCCGTCGATCCCGACGTGCTCGCCCTCCAGGAGGTCGCCGAGCCCGCGCGGGTGAAGGAGCTGGCGCGCCGCCTGTCGGCCGGCGGGCGCCGCTACGCGTCGACCGTCTCGCGCTGCGGCGACAAGCTCCGCCTCGCGCTCGTCTACGACACCGCGGCGGTGAAGCTCACCTCGACGGAGGAGATCCCCGACCTCGATCCGAACAAGGGCGGGTGCGACGGCAACGAGCGGCCTGGCCTCGTCGCGCGCTTCGAGCGCGACGGGAGGGCCTTCCGCCTCCTCGTGGTCCACCTCGCCGCGGGCAGCGACCCCGCGCGGTTCGCCAAGCGCAAGGAGCAGTGGCGGCGCGTGTACGCGCTCGTCGCGAAGATGCGCCGGGAGTCGAGCGATCCGGTCATCGTCGTCGGCGACGTGAACTCGACGGGATACCTCGACGACGCCAACGGCGAGCGCTCCTTCGTGCGCGACAGCGCGAAGAGCGAAGGGCTCTCGCTCGAGAGCGACGGCCTCGGGTGCACCGAATATTTCGGCCCCCGGGGGCGCCTCTCGCCGAGCCTCCTCGATCACGTGGTGGCAACTCCAGGTGCCATCCGGTGGGCGACCCCGCGCGTCCACGGCTACTGCCCGGCGCTCCGCTGCGAGCCGCACCAGGGGGAGCCCCCGCGGGACTTCACCGCAGTTTCGGATCACTGCCCCGTGTCGTTCCGCGTGAAGACCGGCCTGTTCTGAGGTCCCGGCGCGCCGGAGGGGCCCGCCTCGGGTGGGTATCGAACCCACATTCCGTTCAGTGTTGGATCGCCGTCGGACCGGGGGCGACGTCGCACCTTCGGCTACGAAACTGAAGGGATTGTCTGCGTTTGCCCTGCTTCCCGAATACACTCGAGTCAGGGGTCGGGTCTGGGAGCTCGGAAAGTGGGTGCCATGAACACGTCGCGTGTGCTGACCGGGATGATTTCTGTGCTGGGCCTCGGCGCCCTCGTCGTCGCCTGCGGCAGCTCGGGCAACGACAGCGACTTCGGCGCCTCCGGCGGCTCGAGCGGCTCGAGCGGCTCGAGCGGCTCGAGCGGGGAGAGCTCGAGCGGCTTCGGCTCGAGCGGCAACAACTCCTCCTCCGGCGCGTCCGGCGGCGGTTGCTCGGCGACCATCGCCCCGACCGGCAAGGCCAAGGTCGACATCATCTTCGTCATCGACGACTCGGGCTCGATGACCGAGGAGATGAACCAGATCAAGGTCAACGTGAACAAGTTCGCGTCGAAGATCGGCGGCACCGGCCTCGACTACCGCGTCATCTTCATCGTGAAGAAGGCGACGAGCCCCACCCAGACGGGGAACGTGATCTGCGTCCCGGCGCCGCTCGCTGGCGCCAACTGCGCCGACAACCCGCCGCAGTTCCACCACATCAACCAGGACGTGCAGAGCCGCGACTCGCTGCAGCTGATCCTCTCGACCTACGACAGCGGCAACGCCGCGCTCGCGTGGAACAAGCACCTGCGGCCGGAGGCGACGAAGGTCTTCGTCGAGGTCACCGACGACCAGTCGGCGATCTCCGCCGCGCAGTTCGACACCCAGCTCCTCGCGAAGGCGCCGGCAGGGATGTTCGGGACCGCCGCTGCCCGCAAATACATCTTCCACTCCATCGTCGGGTGGAAGGAGGGCACCGCCGTGCTCTCGGCTCAGAAGTGCGACAGCGCCGTCAACACGGGCAGCGTGTACCAAGAGCTCAGCCAGCTCACCAAGGGGATCGTCGACTCGGTGTGCAAGCTCGACTACTCGAGCACGCTCGACAACATCGCGAAGGACGTCACCGACAAGCTCGCGTGCGACCTCACGCTGCCCCCGGCGGCGACGGCGGACCCGAGCAAGGTCGTCGTGAAGGAGACGCCGCCGGGCGGCTCGCCCACCGACCTCGTGCAGGTCACCGACGCCAGCAAGTGCGCGGCGAATGCGAACGCTTGGTACTACGACGACAACGCCAAGCCGACGAAGGTCATCCTCTGCCCGTCGACCTGCTCCGCGGCGAACACGAAGCAGTCGAAGATCGAGGCCGCCGTCGGCTGCGCCGCGCCGCCGCCGCGCTGACCCGTCCGTGGTAGAACGGGATCTCGGGATCCCGTGACCGAAGAAGAACGCGACGACGCCCCCGCCGGCCCGCCGAGCGCTCGCACTCGCCTGAGCGCCGAGGAGGTCGCGGACTATCTCGTGGAGGTCGGCGCGACCCTCGCCGCGTACGGCTGCCCGTCGTACCGCCTCGAGGACGTGGTGAAGGCGATCGCCGAGGTGGAGGGCTACACCGCGGCGCCGTTCGCGATGCCGACGGGGTTCTTCGTCAGCGTCGCGAGCCCTCGGCACCCCGCGCCGATCCAGCGCATGTCGCGCGTCATCGATCGCGGGGTGAACCTCGGGCGGCTCGCCGAGGTCGACGCCATCTTCAACGACGTCGTCGACAAGAAGATCGCGATCGCCGAGGCGCGGCGCCGCCTCGTCGCGCTCGAGAAGCGCCCGTCGGGCTACGCGCGCTGGCACAAGTGGCTCGCCATCGCCACGGTGGGCGGCGCGTCGGGCGTGTTCTTCGGCGGTGGCGCGGTCGAAGCGGTCGCGGGGGCGTGCGCGGGGCTGTGCGTCAACGCCATCGCGCGGCTGCTCGCCCGCCGCGAGTCGGGGAGCTTCCTCGTGGATTTCTTCGGCGGGCTCGTCGCGGCGCTCGTCGCGGGGGCGACGGCGCGCTTCGCCCGCGGCTCGTCCGAGGTCGTCGTCCTCGCCGGCGTGATCGGCCTCGTCCCCGGGATGACGCTCACCACCGGCCTCGCCGAGCTCGCGCGCAAGAGCCTGGTGTCGGGCGCGGCGCGGCTGATGGACGCGGTCGTCACGCTCCTGTTCTTGGTGTTCGGCATCGCGCTCGCGGTGGGCCTCGGCACGCTCGTCGGGAAGGCTCCGGCGGTCGACCCCGCCCGCGTCCCGCTCGGGCCGCACTTCCAGGCCATCGCGCTACTCGCCTCGTCGGCCGCGTTCGCGGTGCTCTTCTCGATGCCGCGCCGGTACTTCTGGGCGGCGATGGCGTCGGGCGCGACCGGCTACGCGGTCACCCAGGTCGGCCGGCACCTGCCGCCCCACCTCGGCGCGTTCGCGGCGGCGCTCGGCGTGTGCCTCTTCGCGAACCTCCTCGCGCGGTGGACGAAGAGGCCCGCCCAGATCTTCCAGCTCCCGGGGATGATGCTGCTCGTGCCCGGGAGCTTCGGCTTCCTCGGCTTCGGCGACTTCTTGCGCGGCGACGTCGTCGCGGGCGCCTCGAAGACCTTCCAGATGCTCCTCATCGCGGGGGCGCTCGTCGTCGGGGTCCTCCTCGCGAACCTCGTCCTCCCCGCGCGCAAGCTCCTGTGACTCGACCGGGGTGACGGAAGTCCAGACGTACGGCTGCCGGCAGAAGTGGCACGTCGCGCCATCGAAGATGGCGGACGCATACTTCCGCACGATAGGTGTCGGTCCCACCACAACAACACGCATAGGAGATCGTATGTCCGCGTCGAACTACAGTCGCTCCATTTCCGCGCGCGTACGGGAGGTTGTCGGCATGCTGGTGAGAGGGGAATACTTGGAGTTGGAAGAACTGACCAACGCCATGCGCCTTCGTGCTAGCGACATCCAGGCTGGGGTTGAGGAGTATGGTCGCAGGCTCGTCCTACCGCCGAACAGTGCGTACGACAACATTGATGCCATCGCGGTGGTGGGAAGCAGCCCAAGCGCATATTCCATTAGATTCCGGCTGTACACTGTCTGGTCGTCGCTGTGGCAGTCGGTCGAGAGGTCACCGGTGAAATACCAGCGCGACTGATCCCACGTGCACGGCAGATTCATTGCCCTGAAGGGATGCGCTACTTTCTGGAGGTTGATCTCGTACGCGAGGCGATTGAGGTGTGGATCAAGTGGAGAAACGGCGCAACTCCCACACTCGACGAGGCGGTTGCGGCGGTCATCTACTATGGCGAACAGGACGCGTATCTCCCGTGCGAACCGAGCTGAGATGCGAGCGTTCAGCCATCGCGGTTGCGGCGGCGGGCGTGGTGAGGTGTCGAGTTGACGACGACCCAATACAATAGCGCAGTAGCCCATTCCGTGCGGCATGTTGCCCGTCTGTTGGCGAGCGGGAGCTATGCGGACCTGGAACAGTTGACGGGTGCGAAGCGTCTTCGTGCACGGGATATCGAGGGGGAGGTGAACGAATACGGCCGGACACTCGTGATGCCGCCGGAGACTGCGTACGACAACATTGATGTCATCCCTATACGGGGTAGCGAGCCTCAAGCCTATTCTGTGAGGTTTCGATTGTACACGAAGGAGGAAGGTCAGTCCGATCTGGAGGTCCAACTGACATTGATGGATCGGGCACCGGAGAGGAAATGGGCATTCAGTTGGACGGGATACTGGTTGCCTAGTGCGCTGGCGATACCATGGAGCCGTTTGCAGCCCTCCGGCAGGGCGAGCTCCAAAGCCGGTTCGGAGCACGTCGACAGCAGCGACAGGCGGCCGTATCCGCCGTGAATCCCCTCAGCGCGGCTTGGCGCTCGACGACGTCGTCGGCCGCGGGGGCACCACCGGCGTCTTCGAGGTGCCGATGCTGATCGCGGTCTCGTCGGTCGACACCGACGGCGGCGGCGCGGCGCCGTTCGCGCCGTCGTTGGCGGCGGCGCGCGCGAAGATCACCATCGCGACGACGCTCCCGAGCACCACCAGGGTCGCGATCGCCAAGAACGCGATCATCAGGCGCGACCGAGGCTCCGGGGCCGCGGGGGCCGCGACGCCGACGCCGACTCCAGCCGGGGTCACGGCCGAGCCGTTGGTGATCGGGCGCTCGATCTGCACCGCCGGCATCGGCTCGGTGGTCTGCTGGATCGGCATCTCGGGCTGGGTCGGCTTGCTCGACAGCCGCGGGATCTGCTTCGCCGCCGGCTCCGGCGGGATCGAGTTCGTCGACGACTGGGCCTCGATCTCGGCCACGACGGCGGCGCGGTACTCGATGGCGTCGCCGCACACGTCGGCCACCCACTGCCCGATCTCGCGCACCGGCGCGGGCGGGCACGCCTTCTCGAGCGCGAGCGCCATGTCGCGCGCCGTCGGCCAGCGCGCCTCTTGATCGCGATCGAGGCCGCGCAGCACCACCGCGTCGAGCTCGGGGCTCACCTCGGGGTTGAGGAGCGAGGGCGGTCGCAGCGGGTCGGACACGATCGCGTACACGAGCGTGGCCACGTCTTCGCCGGTGAAGAGCTTCTCTCCGGTGAGCGCCTGCCACATCACGACCGCGGCCGAGAAGATGTCGGTGCGCCGGTCGATCGCGCCCCGCGCGAGCTGCTCGGGCGCCATGTAGGAGATCTTGCCCTTGATGTGCTCGTTGCGCGTCTCGGACGCGCGGCTCGTGGCCTTGGCCACGCCGAAGTCGAGCACGCGCGCCACGCCGTCGGCGCCGACGAGCACGTTCTGCGGCGACACGTCGCGGTGCACGATGCCGAGGGGGACGCCCTTCTCGCTCATCGCCTCGTGCGCGGCGTGGAGCCCCTCGAGCACGTTGCACATGATGCCGGTGATGACGCGCGGCGGGAGCGGCTTCTTGTCGCGCTTCGCCACCCGCACGAGCCGCGAGAGCGACTCGCCCTCGACGTACTCCATCACGAGGAGGATCTCGCCCTCGAGCTCGACCACGTCGAGCGTCGGCACCACGTTCGGGTGGCGCACGCGGGCCGCGAGCTTGGCCTCGCTCAAGAACATCTTGACGAAGTCGGGGTCGCGCGCGAGGTGCGGGTGGAGGCGCTTGATCGCGACGGTGCGCGAGAAGCCGACGGAGCCGAGGAGCCGCCCGTAATGGACGGTGGCCATCCCGCCCGCCGCGATCTCTCCGTAGAGCGCGTAACGGCCGAGAACACCTCGGTAATCGATGTCCGGAGCCTCCTCCACCAGGTCTGCCAGCCTACCAGATCGTCCGCGGGGAACGCATTCTTCCACCGCTGAAATTGCGACGAGACGCGGATGAGCGCCCGCGTTTCGGCACACGGGCTTGGCCCACCCGTGGGGAGTCGCTGAACACCGAATCAGGCTTTCGGGCGCTTGCTCCAAGCCTTTCGCCGGCCTACATGACGAGCGCCGTGCAGAGCCAACCGGTCCGAACCCCCCGCCTCGCCCGCTTCGCGTGGGGCGTGCTCGTCTACAACCTCGCGGTCATCGCGTGGGGGGCGTTCGTGCGGGCGACGGGGTCCGGCGCGGGGTGCGGCCGCCACTGGCCGATGTGCAACGGCGAGGTGATCCCGCGGCCCAAGCACGTCGAGACGGTGATCGAATTCGCCCACCGGGCGACGAGCGGGATCGCCCTCGTCCTCGTGATCGCGCTCTTCGTCGCCGTCTTCCGGACCTATCCCAAGAGGTCTAGCGCGCGGCGAGCCGCCGGCTTCTCGCTCGGCTTCGTGCTCTCGGAGGCGCTCGTGGGCGCGGGGCTCGTGCTCTTCGAGCTCGTCGCCCACGACGCGTCGATGAAGCGCGCGCTCTCCATGGCGATCCACCTCAACAACACGTTCCTCCTGCTCGCCTCCCTCGCGGCCACGGTGTACTTCACCTCCGGAGGGGAGCGCGTGCGCTGGCGCGATCAAGGCCTGGTCCGCGCCCCGATCGGCGCCGCGCTCGCGGGGATGATGCTCCTCGGCACGAGCGGCGCCCTCGCCGCCCTCGGAGACACGCTCTTCCCCGCGCGCTCGCTCGCGGCCGGGCTCGCCCAGGACCTGTCGGTCGGCGCCCACTTCTTGATCAAGCTGCGCGGGCTCCACCCGCTCTTCGCGCTCGTCACCGGCTTCGTCTGCACGACGGCGGCGGTCGCCGCCCGCCGCGCCCGCCGCGGGGACGCGGCGATCGACAGCGTCTCGCGCGTGTTGACGGGGGCCTTCCTCGCCCAGCTCTGCCTCGGGGTCGCGAACCTGCTCCTGCTCGCGCCGGTGGCGCTGCAGCTCGCGCACCTCGTCCTCGCCGACGTGGTGTGGATCGCGCTCGTCTTCCTCGGTCTCCGCGTGTTCGCCGCTCGCCACGCGGTGAAGGTCGAGCCCGCCGTCAGCCCGACATCAGATCGAGGAACGGTCCCGCTCCGATGAGCTCGGTCCCGCCGTCGACCACCAGGCACGCGCCGGTGACGTACGACGCGGCGGGCGACACCAGGTAGAGGACAGCGTCCGCGATCTCGTCGATGCGGCCGAAGCGCCCGAGGGGGACGCGCTTGGTCATGCGCTTGGGGTCGTCGCCGCCGAGGCGCGACATCCCCTCCGTGCCCTCGATGGGGCCGGGAGACACCGACACGACGCGGATCCCCGAGGGCCCCCACTCGAGGGCGAGATCGCGCGTCAGCTTCTCGATGCCGGCCTTGGCCGCGCCGGCGTGGCACTGGAGCGGCATCGGGACGTGGGCCTGCCCGGCGGTGATGCTCACGACCACGCCGCGCGCCGCGGCGAGGTGCTTGAAGGCGGCGCGGCACGCGTTGAACGTCCCGCACAGGTCGATGTCGACGACCGAGCGGAAGCCGTTCGCGCTGAGCTGCGCGGCCGGCGCGAGGAAGTTGCCGGCGGCGCTGTTCACGAGGATGTCGAGCCCTCCGAGGGCGGCGACGGCGCCCTCGATCGCGCCCTCGAGCGCGGCGTATTGGCGCACGTCGCACGCGGCGGTGTGGCACTGGCCACCGGCCGCGCGGATCTCGGCGGCGACGGCGTCGAGCTTCTCCTGCGTGCGCCCGCAGAGGGCCACCTTCGCGCCTTGTTCGGCGAGCCGGCGCGCGATGCCGGCGCCGATCCCGCTGCCACCTCCGGTGACGAACGCGACCTTCCCGACGAGCAAGTTGGGCTGGAAAATCGAGGGCATGCGCGCATTCAAGGCCGCGCGCCCACCTGCCGCAACTCAATTCGCCGCGCGCGCGCGGTCAGCGGGGCGGCTCGCCGCGGGCGTCGTCGTCGTCGGCGATCTCGGCCAGCCCCGCGAGCTCCGCGAAGCGCGCGGGGTGGAGCGGCGGCCGCGGCGTGAACGGGAGGTTCGCCTCGTGACCGCGCTCGGCCAGCACGCGCGCGCACACCGCGACGCAGCCCTTGCCCTGGCACCACCCGGTGCCGAAGCCGGTGTAGCGCTTGAGCGACTCGATGTCGTCGTGGCCGCGATCGATCGCCTCCACGAGCTCGTGGAGCGTCACGTCCTCGCAGCGGCAGACGAACGCCTTCGCCACCTCAGCCGCCCCGGTATTCGCAGCGGGCGTCGCACGTCTCGAACAGGGTGACCTGCTCGAGCGACGGGAGCTTCGCCTTCATCCGCTCCCAGATCCAATGCGCGAGGACCTCGCTCGTCGGGTTCTCGAGGCCGGGGATCTCGTTCAGGTAGTTGTGATCGAGCACGTCGTGGAGCGGCTGCCAGATCGCGTAGAGCTCGCCGAAGTCGATGAACCAACCGGTCTCGGGGTTGACCGGGCCCTTGCACGCGATCTCGACCTTGAACGAGTGGCCGTGCAGCCGCTGGCATTTGTGGCCGGGCGGGACCTTGGGGAGGCGGTGCGCCGCCTCGAAGCGAAACTCGTGGACGAGCCTGACTTCCATCTGCGTCTCCTTAGCGACAAAAGCGAAGCGGCGCGAGACCAAGTCCCGCGCCGCTCACGCTCGTGGTCACCGCCTCGCCCGGAAGGCGAGACGGGGTGACTTCACTTCTTGCCGGCGGGCTTGGTGCCGGGCTTCGCGCTCGCCGAGGTGGCGGGCTTGCCGCTGGCCGAGGCCGCGGGCTTCGCGCTCGCCGACGAGGGCGGGGTCGCGGTGGTGGTGTCGACCGGCGGGGTCGTCGGGACGGCCGAGGCGACCGACGAAGCGGCCGACGAAGCCATCGTCGAGGCGGTCGGGGCCGCGATGTCGGTGCTCGCCGAGGTGACCGGGTTGCTGGGGGTGACAGGCTCCGGCTCCTTCTTGTCGCCGCCGCAGGCGACGAAGAAACCAACGGCCGCCGTGACGGCGAAGGGCGCCAAAACCAGAAGCTTGCTCTTTTGCATGTCGTTCTCCGTAGGAGCTGCCATGGGCAGCGATAATTTCCGTTTTCAGCCGCTCTGGGCGGCGAACTCACGAGGAGCTGCGGAAAAGACCGTTGCTCCTCGGGCCTGGCTCGCGCCAAGGGCCGAAATGCGAGCCGTAGTTACTTCCCGTTTTTGCCTAGCACAACAAAAAAGCTATCCCCCGAGCCTGTGCCAGGGCGTGCCGAGCCCGCCCTCCGTGTCGCGGCGGGGGCACCACGGTGGGGATTTACATCAGTAGATCCATGCGGTTGCGTTGTGGGCACAGTCCGTGCTTTTGAAGCCCATCTCATCTATCGTGATCTGAGGGCGTCTTCGCTCCCAGCCAACCAACAGCCCAGCAGACGGAGTGTGGTCATGAGGAAAGCGGTCTTCGGAGCTCTGGTCGGAGCGGCGCTCGCAACCGGCGCCGTGCTCGTGCCCGCCGACGCGTACGCTTGCGGTGGGTGCTTCGGCCCGCCGCCGCCGCCCTCCGAGCAACCCTCGATCGTCACCGACCACCGCATGGTGTTCTCGGTCTCGCAGGGCCAGACGACGCTCTACGACCAGATCAAGTACACGGGCAACCCGGCGTCGTTCGCGTGGGTGCTCCCCATCGTCGGCGAGGTCAAGGTCGGGCTCTCGTCCGACGTGATGTTCGGGGTGCTCGATCGCAACACCCAGACGACCATCCAGGCGCCGCCGCTCAACTGCCCCCCGCGCCCCTCGGACTGCAACAACCGCAACGCCTTCGGCGCTGCGCCGTCCGCCGACGGGAGCAGCAGCGGCGGCGGCACGGGCGTCGACGTCCTCAAGAGCGAGGTCGTCGGGCCCTACGAAACGGTTCAGCTTCGGTCGACGGATCCGAACGCCCTCATCAACTGGCTGAACGAGAACAAGTTCGTCATCCAGGAAGACTCGAAGCCCGTCATCGCCCAATACGTGAAGGAGCACTTCGACTTCCTCGCGCTCAAGCTCGCGCCCGGCCAGAACGTGAAGTCGATGCGCCCGGTGAGCATCACCACCCAAGGCGCCTCCCCCGTGTTGCCGCTGCGGATGGTCGCGGCCGGCACCGGCGCCACCGTCGGCATCACCTTGTGGGTGGTGGCCGAGGGGCGCTACGAGACGCAGAACTTCCCGTTCTTCCGCGTCGAGACCGACGAGATCGCGTGGGACTGGGCGGCGCAGAAGAGCAACTACACCGACCTCCGCAAGGCGAAGACCGACGCGTCGGGCGGCCGCGCGTGGGAGATCGAGTCTTCGATCGCGCTCGGCAAAGACACCCTGTCGCAGCAGATCCAGTACGGCGGCGGCGGCATCGGCGGCTCGAGCAGCGGCGGCGCCCAGCCCGAGGACTTCGGCGGCTACGCCCCGATCAAGGACGGCCAGGGGCAGGTCACGAAGACCGCGCGCCAGGTGTACGAGGAGGACATGAAGACGCTCCTCGGGTCGATCTCGGGCTCGTCGATCCGGCTCACCCGCATCCGCGCCGACCTCTCGCACGCGGCCCTCACGGAGGACCTCGTCATCAGCGCGTCGAAGGACCAGGCGGTGCTCACCCCCTACCGCCAGCTCACCAAGGAGATCGGCGAGCCGCTCTGCCCGGTGTGGGACGGCTGCACGCAGGTGGGCACCGCGCCCCGGAGCGAGGCGATCGCCAAGGGCCGGCAGAGCGAGGACACCGCGTCGTTCACCTGCAAGACCTCGCCGAAGAGCAGCTTCCCCAGCGTGCTCGGCCTCGGCGCGCTCGCGTCGTTCCTCGGCCTGGTGGTGGTCCGGGCCCGCAAGAAGAGCTGATCGTCGTCGGCTCGCTCACTGGAGGTGCACATGAAGACGTCGATCGTCGTGGGCCTGGCAGGCGCGCTGCTCGGGTGCGTGCTCCTCGTCCCCTCCGAGGCCCGAGCTTGCGGCGGCTGCTTCGGCGAGCAGCCCACCGTCGTCACCGATCACCGCATGGTGTTCTCGGTCTGGCAGGACAAGACGACGCTCTACGATCAGATCGTCTACTCCGGCGACCCCAAGTCGTTCGCGTGGGTCCTACCGATCGTCGGTCAGGTCGAGGTCGCGGTGTCGTCGGACGTGATGTTCCGCGCGCTCGATCAGCAGACCGCGACGACGATCCGCCCTCCGCCGCGGAACTGCCCTGCCCAGGCCCAGACCTGCGATCTGCCGCAGTCGGCCGGGGGCTTCGCCGACGGCGGCGCGGCGAGCGGCGGCGTCGACGTGCTCAAGAGCGAGGTGGTCGGGCCCTACGAGACCGTGCAGCTCCGCTCCACCGATCCGGGCGCGCTGAACACGTGGCTCGTCGACCACGCCTTCGTGATCCCCGAGGACAACAAGCCGATCATCGCCCAGTACGTCACCGAGCACTTCGACTTCCTCGCGATCAAGCTCGTCCCCGGGAAGTCGGTCACCTCGATGCGGCCGATCGCGATCACGACCGTGGGGGCTTCGGCGGTGCTGCCGCTCCGCATGGTGGGGGCGGGCGCGGGGGCGAACGTCGGCATCACGCTCTGGGTCGTGTCCGAGGGCCGCTACGCGCCGCAGAACTTCCCGTTCTTCCGCGTCGCCGACGACGAGATCGTCTGGGACTGGAACACGAACGCGAGCAACTACCGCGCGCTCCGCCAGGACAAGAGCGCGCAGTCGGGCGGGCGCGCGTGGGAGATCGAGAGCTCCACCGACGTCTCCAAGTCGGCCTTGCGCTCGCGCCTCCAGTTCGGGACGGCGCCGACGTCGAACGGCGACCCGCAGGTGGGAGGTTATCTCCCCGAGCTCGACGGTCAGGGCAAGGTGACCAAATCGTCGCAGAAGCTCCTCGAAGAGGACATGGCGCGCCTGCTCGGGTCGGCGCCGAGCGCCAGCGTCCGCGTGACCCGCATGCGCGCAGATCTCGCGCGCGCGGCGCTCGACAAGGACCTCCTCGTCACCGCCAGCTCCGATCAAGCCGCGCTGCCGAACGTCCGTCAGGTCACGCGGGAGGCCAACGAGCCCCTCTGCCCCGTGTACGACGGGTGCGAGTACGTCGGGCAAGCTCCGCGCAGCGAGGCGGGAGCGCGCAAAGACTCCGCCGCGCTCGGCGGCGGCGGCTGCACCGCGGCGCGCGGAGATCACTCGACCGGCACGCTCGCGTCGGCGCTGGCCGTGCTGAGCTTGGCGGGCGTCGCCGCCGCTCGGTCGCGCCGCGCGCGCCCGCGCCGTTGAAACGACCCTTGGAGAGGGGCGCGGGATGCCCTATGGATCGAAGGGATGAACGCACGCCTCCTCTTCGCCAGCGCGCTGTTCGCAGCCGCGGCGGGTTTGGCAATCGGCTCGGGCTGCACCTCCTCCGATCCGGGCACGGGTCCGCCCAGCTCGTGCGCGGAGTACACCCCGCCGGCGACGTTCGACGCGCAGAACCCCAAGATCTCGTTCAAGAACGACCTCGCCCCCATGTTCGAGGCGTCGTGCGGCTTCACCTCGTGCCACGGTGCGCTCACGGGCGCCAACAACGGCCTCTACGTCGGTAAGGACGGCGCGCGCTTCGTGAAGGAGGCGGTGAGCCAGCCCGCGCTCCAGCTCACGTCGATGCCGTTCGTCACCGCCGGCGATCCGAAGAAGAGCTACTTCATGCACAAGCTCGACAACGATTTGTGCGTGTTCGACAAGCAGTGCGGCGGCGGGTCGTGCCTCGACCCGATGCCGCAGGGCGCGCCGCTCTGGTCGGTGGAGGATCGCGACAAGGTCCGGCGCTGGATCGCCCAGGGCGCCCAGAACAACTGAGCGCGCGCGGATGATCGGTCGCCTCTCGGGCTCGGTGATCGCACACGAAGACGACGGCACGGTCGTCGTCGACGTCGGCGGCGTGGGCTACGACCTCACCGTGCCCATCGGCACCGTGGGCCGCGCCGCCACCGACGAGGCCGGGCGGACGGTGTTCTTCGTGCACACCCACGTGCGCGAGGAGGCGCTGTCGCTCTTCGGCTTCGCGTCCGATCGCGAGCGCACGGCGTTCCGCACCCTCATCGGGGTGAGCAACGTCGGCCCGAAGACGGCGATCGCCGTCCTCTCGGCGCTCCCGGCCGAGGAGCTCGCGCGCGCGGTCGCCTCGCGAGAGCTCGGCAAGCTCACCTCGATCAGCGGCGTGGGGAAGAAGACGGCCGAGCGCCTCCTCCTCGAGCTCAAAGACAAGCTCCCCGTGCTCACCCACGAGGGGGCGAGCGTGCAAGTGCAGAATGCACCTAAATCGAACGGCGCCGCGCCGTCCGGCGGCAAGGCCGAGCTCCTCGCGAGCGCGCTCACCCGCCTCGGCTACAAACCCGTGGAGGCCGACCGGGCGGTGAAGGCGCTCGAGGATCGGATCGCGACCGACGAGCTCGCCGCGCTCGTGAAGGACGCGCTCGCGTTCCTCGCCAAGTGACGGCGGCGGTCACCGGACGGTGATCACGAAGCGCCCGCGCCCCTCGTCGCGCGCCTCGAAGCGCACGTCGGGCAGGAAGCGGGGCACGAGCCCCATCTGGGTGGTGGTGTGGAGGCTGGGAGCGACGGTCGCGATCTCGCCGCCGCGCCCGAGCGCCATCGGCAAGAGGTGCTGATCGGCGAGGTGCTCGCCGATCGGCACGTCGGCCGCGAGGAGCGCGCGAGCCTCCTCGGCCGCCGCGTCGGCGACCTTCTTCGCCGGCACGCCCTTCTCTCCGAAGGCGGTGACGATCTCGCGCGAACGCTCGCGCTCGATCTCCACCATCACCGCGTTGCCGGGGCCGCGCTCGGGGGCGAGCTCGTCCACCCCGACCGCGTCGCGCGGGAGCGCCAGCGCCTCGGCGAGGTGGGTCACCTCGTCCCAGCCGACGCGCGGGCGGATCCCCGCCACGAGCGCGCGCGCGCGCACCGCGGTCACCCGGCCGTCGTCGAGGGCCTCGAAGCGGCTCACGCGACCGGCGCCCTCGGGCCGCACGTGCACCTCCACGTCGCCGCCGCCGGCGGGGAAGAAGCCGTGGCGGTGGAGGGTCGCCTCCACCGCCAGGCCCATCCGCGCGAGCGCGGGCACGAACGCGCGGGCGAAGTGATCGAACGGCGGCGCCATCGGGGCGTGGGTGCCCCCGGTGACGCGCACGGTCGACGGCTCCTTCGCGAGGAGGAGCGCGGGCAAGATCGTCTGCACGACGAGGAGCGCCGATCCCGCGGAGCCGATCGAAAACGTGTAGTTTCCACCTTTCAGCGCGCGAGGAGAGAAGGAGACGCGGCGCGAGCCGAGCTCGGCGCCGGTGACCTCCGCGTCCCCCACCGCGGCCGCGGCGCGGAGGGCGGTGAGGTGCTGCCGGAGGAGGCCGGGCTTGGCCCTCCCGCCCCGAACGTCGTCGAGGCGGAAGGGGGTCCCGGTCGCGAGCGAGAGCGCGAGCGAGGTCCGGAGGACCTGCCCGCCGCCCTCTCCTTGTCGTCCGTCGATGTTCAACATGGCCTATCCCTTGACGCACACGACCTGGCGGAGCTCGTGGACGATCGCGACCAGATCCTTCTGCGCCGCCATGACGAGGTCGATGGGCTTGTACGCGCCCGGCGTCTCGTCGATGACGTCCGCGTCCTTGCGGCACTCGACGCCCGCGGTCGCCTTCGCGTGGTCCTCGAGCGAGAACGAACGCTTGGCCTCCGCGCGGCTCATCAAGCGGCCCGCGCCGTGGCTGCACGAGCAGAACGACTCGGGCTGGCCGAGCCCGCGCACGATGTACGAGCGCGCGCCCATGCTGCCGGGGATGATGCCGAGGTCACCCGCGCGAGCGCGCACCGCGCCCTTGCGGGTCACGAAGACGTCCTCGCCGTAGTGGTGCTCCTTCTCGACGTAGTTGTGGTGGCAGTTGATCGCCTCGAGGTCGATCTCGAAGGGCGGCAGCTTCGCTCCCTTCGCGGAGCGGAGCGCCTCGATCACCTGATCCATCATGAGCGCGCGGTTCGCCTTCGCGAACGCCTGCGCCCATCCGACGGCCTCGACGTAGTCGTCGAAGTGGGTCGTCCCCTCCGGCAGGTACGCGAGGTCCTGGTCGGGGAGGTTCACCATGTACGTGCGCATCTCCTTCTTCGCGAGCTCGATGAAGTAGCTGCCGATGCGGTTACCCACGCCGCGCGAGCCGGAGTGCAGCATGACCCAGACGCGGTCCGCCTCGTCGAGGCAGAGCTCGATGAAGTGGTTGCCGGTCCCGAGCGTACCGAGGTGCGTGACGTGCGAGCCGCGATCGAGCTTCGGGTGCTTCTTGCAGATGCGCTCGTAGGTCGTCGACAGCGCGTACCACGCCTGCTTCTGCGCGGCGGGGAGCTCGCGCCACGCGCCCTTGTCGTTGGGGCCGCCGTTGTCGGTGCGGCCGTGGGGGACCGCCTTCTCGACGGCGAAGCGCAGGGGCTTCAGGTCGTCGGGGAGATCGCTCGCGACGAGGCTCGTGCGCGTCGCGATCATCCCGCAGCCGATGTCGACGCCGACCGCGGCGGGGATGATCGCGCCCTTGGTGGGGATCACGCTCCCGACCGTCGCGCCGAGGCCCCAGTGGACGTCGGGCATCGCCGCGACCCACTTGTGGATGAAGGGCATCTTCGCGAGGTTCTTGAGCTGGTCCTCGGCCTTGGGATCGGTGGGCACGCCGACCGTCCACGCCTTGATGGGCACGCCGCCCTTCTCGTGCAGGACCTGATAGCCGGGCGAGGGGTTCGTCTTCGTCATGATGCCCACCCAGCAAAGCAGACCCCGTGCCGGGGGCGAAACCCGCTCGATCGCGGGCTTCGACGGGCGCCAACTCGCTCTCTGGATAAGTATGATATCCAATAGGATAAATTGTTCGCTCCGCCGCACCGCGGAGGGGCAAGGGCCGGGGCCGCCCTGGGGTCACCCCGCACGATGGGGTATCGTGCCTTCGGGATGACGCGGTCGGTCGTGCGGCGAGCCCTCGGCGGTGCGCTCCTGGTGCTCTCCGCCGCGTTCGCGCTCGCGGGCCCGGCCTGCGACACCGCCACCGCGGTCGCCCTCGCGTCCGAGGCTGGAGCCGACGACGCGGCGCCGGCGCCGAAGGTCGTGGTGCTCGTGGCGGACGATCCGAGCCACGGACGGCGCGAGCACGAGTACCACGCCGGCGTGACCCTGCTCGCCTCGCTCCTCGCGCAGAGCCCCGGCGTGACCGCGGTGGTGCACCGCTCCTTCCCGGACGATCCGCGGGCGCTCGATCGCGCCGACACGGTGGTCCTCATGACGAGCGGTCGCGAGCGCCACCCCCTCCTCGCCCCGGCGCGCGCGGACACGCTCGGCGCGGCGATGGCGCGCGGAGCCGGGCTCGTGAGCCTCCACTGGTCGGTCGACGTGACGCCCGCGCTCGAGGAGCAGACGCGCGCGTGGCTCGGCGGCTACGCGCTCTTCGGGGCGTCGGTCTATCCCATTTGGGATGCAACGTTCGAGCCCCTGCCCGATCACCCGGTCGCGCGGGGGCTGCCCGCGACCTTCTCCCTCCACGACGAGCTCTACTTCGGGCTCCGGTTCGCCGGCGACCTCCCCCGGCTCGCGCCCATCCTCCGGGCTCGCCCGCCCGACGACGCGCGCACGACGCCCGAGACCGCCGCCGCGCTCGGCCGGACGGAGACGGTGGCGTGGGCGTACGATCGCGCCGGCGGCGGGCGGTCGTTCGGCTACAGCGGCCTGCACTTCCACGACACCTGGAGCCGCTACGAGGTGCGGCGCCTCGTCGTGAACGCGATCCTCTGGACCGCGGGCCGCGAAGTGCCGCGAGCGGGGGCGCCGGTGGAGCTCGACCCGGCGATCCTCGAGCGCGATCTCGACCCGAAGTGACGCGCGCGCGCCGTTGTCGCGCGGCGCGCGGATCGCCTATCGTTGCCGGATGAAGCGCGCGCTCGTCCTCGCTCCGCTCCTCCTCTGGGCTTGCGGGAGCCCGTCGCCCGCGGCGCCGTCCGTCGCCGCGCCCCCGGCGCCCGCCCCGGTGGCGGTCACCGCCGCCGGCGAGGGCGATCAGCGCATGGCCGATCTCAAGACCTGCGCCCTCGACAGCGGCGAGAAGATCGAGGGGTGCAAGGTCGGCTTCCGGACCTTCGGCAAGCTCGACGCGAAGCGCTCGAACGTCGTGCTCTTCCCGACCTGGTTCACGGGGACCACGAAGCAGCTCGTCGAGCTCGTCCCCAACAAGCTCGTCGACACGTCGAAGTACTACCTCGTGCTCGTCGACGCGCTCGGCAACGGCGTCTCGTCGTCGCCCTCGGCGAGCGCGACGCAGCCGCGCCTCCGCTTCCCCAAGATCACGATCCACGACATGGTGGAGAGCCAGCGGAGGCTCCTCAAGGAGGCGCTCGGCGTCGAGAAGCTCCACGCCGTGGTGGGGATCTCGATGGGGGGGATGCAGGCCTACGAGTGGGCGGTCGCGCACCCCGACGACGTCGGGCGCATCGTGCCGATCGCGGGCACGCCCCAGCTCTCGTCGCAAGACCTGCTCCTCTGGAACGCGGAGCTGCACATCCTCGACGGCGACGCGACGTACGCGAAGGGCGAATACCAAGGTCGGCCCAAGATGCGCGCGGTGCAAGACGTCCACTGGATGATGCTCTCGACCGCCGGTCACCGCAACGCGGAGACGAGCCGGGACGCGTTCCCGGCGTGGCTCGAGAAGATCGAGAGCGACACGACCTTCGACTGGAACGACTGGCACCGGCAGCTCGAGGCGATGATCGCCCACGACGTCGCCCGCGCCCACGGCGGCAAGCTCGACGAAGCCGCGAAGGCGACCAAGGCCAAGGCCCTCGTCGTCGTCGCCGAGCACGATCAGATGGTCAACCCCGCGAGCTCGAAGGCGTTCGCGGCGGCGAAGGGCGCGAAGCTCCTCGTCCTCGAGGGCCACTGCGGCCACCTCGCCCCGGTGTGCGAGAGCGAGCGCCTGCGCAAAGAGGTCCGCGCGTTCCTCGACGAGTGACGGCGAGGCGCCGTCAGTGCACGACGAACGAGCCGGCGCGCCCGCGATCGGCGGCCGAGCTCTCGGCGAGGACGCCGCCGCCGCCCGAGCCCGTCGCGCTGGACGTGTAGCCGCCGCCGGTCTGGTCGCTGCACGACCGGGCCGCCAACAAGCGAGACACGATCTGCGCGCGGCGGATGAGCTCGCCCTGGTTGCGCTTGTCGGGGTCGATCAAGAACTTCGACAGGAGCGTCTCGCCCTTGGCGCCGAGCTGGATGTGCCGGAACTGCACCGCGTCGTCGGCGGCGTGCTCGCCGCCGTGGCAGCCGTTGCAGGTGTTGCGCGAGAAGAGGCGCGACGCCGGGTCGTTCGGCTTCTGCGACATCCACCGGAACGACTCCGACGGTGTCTGCGCCACCGCGGCGAGCCGGCTCGACTCGAGCGCGTTGTCGCCGAGCGCGATGCGTTTTGCGTTCGCGGTGATGTGCGTCGCCAGGTCGCTCGAGTTGTCGAGGTCCGCGCGCGGCGTGTTGGTGAGGGGGGTGGGCACGAAGCCGTTCTTTCCCGTCTCGAACTGCCGGAGCTCCCATTGGGCTCCGAACGCGTGCTCGTTGGTGCGAAGGTGCGCGAGCCTCGGCACGAACGCGTTCGCGTTCTCCGAGAACAGGCGGGTGATCCCCTCGAGCCTCTCGTTGAAGGCCTCGCCGAACGGCAGCTCCGCCACCGTGTGGAAGCTCCGCGCCCAGGCCATCGCGCTCCCGCCCTGCAGCGAATACTCGAAGATGACGGTGAGCTCGATCGGCGCGCCCGTCGTCGGGTCCACGCCGCCGTACACGAAGCGACCCTCGGAGCCCTGCGTGCACGGACCCTCGGGGATGTCGGTGCGATTCACGATCGCCATCAGCTTGAAGGGCGCCTTGGCGAGGTCGAGCTTGCGCCCCGCGCACGCGCCGCACGTCTCGTCGCATTGGTTCTCGGGCGTCAGCCGCATCCACGGGCAGACGAGCTTCGCCTCGACGTCGCGCGCGGCCACCGGCGTCCCCGCGATGGTGGAGGTGCCGTAGGTGGCGAGCCAGTTCTTCACCATCACCTCGGTGTCGACACCGGACGGCGTGAGCTGCTCCATGTGCCAGCGGAAGCTCCACGGGCCACCCGCCGCGTTCGACGCGCGCCGGTCGTCGACCACCGACGGGTCGGTGATCATGAGCTCCTTCTCGATGACCACCGGCGCGCCCCCGCCCGCGGGCACTCCCGGCGGCTGCGGAGGAATCTCGCCGGACACGTTCGTCCCGTCGCCTGCGCCGGTGGTGAGCACCTCGGGTGCGTTCCCCTTGCAACCCCCCGTCGCGATCACGAGCAGCGCCGAGAGCCCCAACCAACGCGCGTGCATCATCCCTATCAGTTCGCCGTCAAAACGCCCTTTCGTCAAGGCGAGCGGCCACAAAAAGCGGAGGGGCGAGCGGCGCGTACACCTCACTACAGCGCGGTCGGCGGAGGCGAGCGCGCGGTCGCTTCGTGCAGCGTGTTGTGCAGCGCGTGAACGAGCTGTGCGACCCGTCGGTCGGGACAGCCCCCGAAACCCGTCGATCTCCAGGAGACAGCGACTGGAATGGCGCGTGCACCCCGCGACGCGTGCCCTCGACCCTCCTCGCCCGTGTCGCCGTCACGCTCGCCCCGTTGGCTCTCGTCACCGGCTGCGGCGGAGCGGCACCGGCCCCCGCCTCGGCGCCGGCGACCGGGCCGAGCGCGAGCCAGGCCGCGGCGCCGGCCGTCGCGCCGCTCGTCCGCGATCCGCGCGCGCCCGCGGAGTGCGGCGCCACGCCGGCCGACCTCTCCGCCGCGACGCCGCTCCTCCTGACGCGACTCTGGGTCGTCGCGCCGGCGCGAGCCGTCGCCCTCCGAACGCCGAACGACGCCGAGGACACGCGGCTTCGCCTCGACGGCGGCGACGCCGGGCCGCCGCGGTTCTTGGTTCGAGCGCGGGAGACCTGGCGCGTGCGCAACGGGCCGAGTGAGGGCGCCGCGTTCGACGCCGAGGTCGCAGGCTTCCTCCAGCGATCGTTCGCCCAGGAGGTCGTCGGCGATCTCGCGATCGAGCGCGTGGCCCTGCGCGATCCGAACGTGCGCGCGTACGCCGCGCGTCCGACGTCGCACCAGCTCGCGCCGGGCCGCGCCGACGTGCTCGTGCTCGCGCTGC
>JAEUKG010000027.1 GCA_016794325.1 Myxococcales bacterium
CGCCTCGGCCTCTTCGATCTTCTGCACCACCGCGTCGCGCCGCGCGGGGAGCTGCTTCTGCCGGTTGGCGCGCTTCTTCTGCTCGGCCCAGGCGGCGGCGCGGTCTTCGCCTGCGGCGGCCGCGGTGGTCGCCTTCTCGGCCTTGGCCTTGAGCACGACGACGTCGGCGTCGAGGTGGTCGTCGCCGGCGCGCGCGAGGTACTCCTCGTAGGTCCCCGGGAAGTCGGTGAAGCCGCTCCGCTTGACCTCGAGGATGCGCGTCGCGATCGCCGACACGAAGGCGCGGTCGTGCGACACGAAGAGGATCGTGCCGTCCTCGAGCTCCGAGAGCGCGCGCGACAGGGCCTGGATCGCCTCGAGATCGAGGTGGTTCGTCGGCTCGTCGAGCACGAGGACGTTCGGCCGTTCGACCATGATCCGGCAGAAGACGAGGCGCGCGGCCTCGCCGCCGGAGAGGGCGCCGACCTTCTTGTGGACGTCGTCGCCCGAGAAGAGCATCGCCCCGAGCTTGCCGCGCACGAAGCTCGTCTCCGCCTTCGGGACGGCGTTCCACACGTAGTCGAGCGGCGTCATGTCGGGATCGGTGAGGGCCTCGTGGTGGTCCTGGGCGAAGTACCCCACCCGCGTCTCGTGGCCCCAGGTGACCGCGCCGGAGTCGGCGGCGAGGTTGCCGGTGACGATCTTGAGGAGCGTCGACTTGCCGAGCCCATTTTCGCCGATGATCGCGACGCGCTCGCCGCGGCGCACCGTGAGCGAGACGTCCGAGAGCACGCGCTTGTCGCCGTAGGACTTGGACACGCGGTCGACGGTGAGGACGTCGCGGCCGCTCTTGCGCTCGGCCTCGAACCGGAAGTGGGGCTCCCGGCGCGACGTCCCCTCGAGCTCCTCGACCTCGATCTTCTCGAGCTGCTTGAGCTTGCTCTGGGCCTGGCGGGCCTTGGTGGCCTTGGCGCCGAACCGCTCGATCCACGCGCGCTTCTCGGCGATCGTCGCCTCCGTGCGCGCGATCTCGGCCTCCTTGCGCTCGCGCACGGCGGCCTTCTCGCGGGCGAAGGCGCTGTAGTTCCCCGTGTAGAGGGTGATCGTCCCGTAGTCGACGTCGAGGACGTGGGTGACCACGTTGTCGAGGAAGCGCTGGTCGTGGGAGATGACGATCGCGCAGCCGCGGTAGCCGGCGAGGAAGCGCTCGAGCCAGCGGATGGACAAGATGTCGAGGTGGTTGGTGGGCTCGTCGAGCAACAGGACGTCGGGGCCGCCGACGAGCACCTGGGCGAGCAGGACGCGGAGCTTGAAGCCTCCGGAGAGCGTGCCGAGGGGCTGCCGGTGGGACGCGACGGGGATCCCGAGGCCCTCGAGGATCGCGCTCGCGCGCGCCTCGAGCGTGTGCCCGTCGTGCGCGGCGATGACGTCGTCGAGCTCCGCGAGCCGGTGGGGGTCCGGGGTCGGCGAGTCGACGAGGGCGCGGCGCTCCTTCTCGGCGCGGGTGACGATCTCGTCGCCCGCCATCGCGACGTCGAGGATGCGCTCGTCGTCGGCCAAGAAGCGGTCTTGGCGGAGGACGCCGACGCGGGCGCCCTTCTGCAGGGACACGACCCCGTCGGTCGCCGGCTCGTCCCCGGAGAGGATCTCCATGAAGGTCGTCTTGCCGGAGCCGTTCGCGCCGACGAGCCCGTAGCGCGAGCCGGAGACGAGCTTGAACGAGACCCCCTCGAAGAGGGTCCGCGCGCCGTACGCCTTGGCGAGGTCCGTGACGCCGATCATCGTGGGCGGCTTTTACACGATGGGGGCGGCCGTCGGCCACACCTCGGGGCTTTCGGGGTCTCGTGCTAACGTCCGCGCCGTCGTGCTCGATCCGCGCAGCCGCACCCGCCTCAAGCCCGCGACCGCGCGCTTCTTCGTCGGTGAGGAGCTGTTCGCGCGGCTCGGCCGGGTGGTGTGCGCGGCCGACTGCCTCCCCCGCAAGGAGCTGTTCGAGTCGTGGGAGGTGGCGCGCCGGGTGCGGCGCCGAATGCGCGGCGGCCGCGTCGTCGACCTCGCGTGCGGGCACGGGCTCGTCGCTCACCTCCTCCTCCTGCTCGACGACAGCTCGCCGTCCGCGCTCGCGGTCGACGAGCGCCTCCCGCCGAGCGCGGCCCCGCTCGCCGCCGCCCTCGCGCGGGCGTGGCCCCGGCTCGCGGGTCGAGTCGAGCTTCGCCAGGCGGCGCTCGGCGGCGTCGCGCTCGGGCCCGGCGATCTCGTCGTCTCGACCCACGCGTGCGGAGCGCTGACCGACGCCGTGATCGCCCGCGCGATCGCGGCGCGCGCGCGGGTGTGCGTCCTGCCGTGTTGCCACGACGTGGAGACCTGCGACGCCGGGGGGCTCGACGGTTGGATGGACCCGGCGCTCGCCATCGACGCGACGCGCGCGCGGCGGCTCGCCGATCGGGGCTACCGCGTCACCACCGCGCTGGTGCCCGAGGGCATCACCCCCAAGAACCGGCTGCTCCTCGCCGAGCCGGCGGGTGAGGGGCTCGACGCGGGAGCGCGGGCGTGACCGAGGAGCTCCCCCGCGCGCTCTGCCCGAGGTGCCGCCGGCCGGAGGTGGTGTGCTACTGCGCGCACGTTCGTCCGCTCACCACGCGGACGCGGGTCGTCATCCTGCAGCACCCGCGCGAGCGCGACGTGCCCATCAACACCGCGCGCATCGCGGCGCTCTGCCTCCCCGACGCGGCCCTCGAGGTCGGCCTCGACTGGTCGGGGCTGCCCGCGCTCGCCGATCCGACGCGGCCGGCGATCCTCCTGTACCCGGGCGAAGGCGCGATCGACGTGGAGAAGAGCCCGCCCGCCGGCCCGGTGACGCTGGTCGTCGTCGACGGCACGTGGGCCCAAGCGCAGAGCGTCGTGCGCAAGAACCCGCGGCTCGCGGCGCTCCCGCGCTACGCCTTCCGGCCAGCGGCCCCGAGCGACTACCGGATCCGCCGCGAGCCGCACGAGAGCTACGTCTCGACGATCGAGGCGCTGGCGCAGGTGCTCGGGGCGCTCGAGGGCGACCCGGCGCGCTTCGCGACGATGCTCGACCCCTTCCGGGCGATGGTCGAGGCCCAGCTGGAGTACGCGCGCTCGCGCAGCGCCTCGCGGCACGCGCCGGCGCGCCGCGCCCGCGCCGAGCGCCCGCGGGTGGCGCCCGCGCCGCTGCGCGCCCTCCACGCCCGGGCCGCGGATCTCGTGTGCGTGCACGGCGAGGCCAACGCGTGGCCCTACCGCACCCGCGAGAAGGCCGCGCACCCCGACGAGCTCGTCCAGTGGGTCGCGCGCCGCTTGTCCACCGGAGAGACGTTCGAGGCCATCGTCGCGCCGCGGGCGCCGCTCGCGCCCTCGACGTCGTGGCACGTGGGCGTGCCGGCGGCGTCTCTGCTCGCGGGGGAGAGCCTCGACGCCTTCCGCGCGCGCTGGCGCGCGTTCGTGCGGCCGACCGACGCCCTCGCGTCGTGGGGGCGCTACGCCCCGTCGCTCCTCGCGCGGGCCGGCGGCCACGCGCCGGCGACCGCCTTCGACCTCCGGCAGCTCGTCCGCCTCGCGCCCGAGCTCGCGAGCCTGGCCGTCGGCGAGGGCCGCGGGGGATCGACCGAGCCTCGCGCCGGGCGCCGCATCGAGAGCCTCACGACCCTGGCGAACGCCCTCGTCGATCGGGGGCGCTGACGCGCGCCGCCATCGGCTGGACGGCGGCGCAGGTGAGCGGACCGAAGCGGAAGCGGCCCAGGTAGAGCCGCGCGTAGGCGGCTTGGACCGCGTACGTCACCACGCACACGACGACGGCGCGGGTCACCCTCGCGCGACCGAACCAGCCGAGCCCGTACCCGTAGAACGGGGCCCCCATGAGCGCCGACTGCGCGAGGTCACACGAGAGCGCGGTCCGTCCGAGCGGGCCCGCGACCGCGACCGTCGCCCGCCGGAGCGGCTGGGCCCGGGCGGCGAGCCACCCGAGGTCGACGTGGACTATCCCCAGGAGAATAGGAGCCAGCGCCTGCGCCTGCGGGAGCCATCGGCCGAGCGACGGCGGTCGGGTGCAGGCCAGGGTCGCCGCGAGCCCCGGCGCCGCGACGCCGAGGGCCGCGGCGGCCACCGCGCGCGGCGCCCGGCGGCGAGGCCG
>JAEUKG010000031.1 GCA_016794325.1 Myxococcales bacterium
GCCGCGCTCGGCCATTGGCTCCCCGATCCGCCGCGGCTCGGAGACTGGGACGCCGTACTCGCGCGCCTCCACGCCCACGCGCGCGACCTCGCCCACCTCGACGGAATCCAGAAGGTCGCCGAGCTCACCCAGGAGCGCGCCCGCCCGGTGCGCATCGCGATCGTGGGCGAGTTCAACGCCGGCAAGAGCACGTTCATCAACGCCTTGATCGGCGCCGACGTCGCCCCCACCGGCGTGCTGCCGACGACCGCGACGCTGCACCACCTCCGCTACGCCCAAGACCCGATCGCGCGGATCCTGTTCTTCGCCGACGCCGCGACGGGCGCCCAGCGCGACGATCGGCTGTTGCCGCTCTCGGAGCTCCGCCCGACGCTGAAGACCCTCGACGCGGGCGAGATCCGACGGGTCGAGATCCTCGTTCCCCTCGCCTCGCTCACCCGCGCCGAGATCCTCGACACGCCGGGCTTCAACGCCCCCGACCCGCGGCACACGGAGGCCGCGAAGAGCGCGTTCGTCGAGGCCGACGCCGTCATCTGGCTCCTCGACGCCGGCCAGGCGCTCAAGCAGAGCGAAAAGCGCATCCTCGACGAGGCCCGGGCGGCGAAGGTCCCGGTCCAGATCCTCGTCAACAAGGCCGATCGCCTGAGCCCGGAGCAGATCGACAAGGTCTTGTCCTCCGTGAACGAGGGGCTCGCGGAGACGGGCCTCGCGTCGTGGAGCCCCGTCGTCGCGCTCTCGGCGCGCCTCGCCCTCCAGGGGCGGCTAGGCGACCAAGACGCCCTCGCGCGGTCCGGCTGGGCCCGCGTGCAGGAGCTCATGGACACGCAGATCATCGGGCGGAGCGACGATCTGAAGGAGCGCGCGCTCCGGCGGCGCGCCTCGCGCCTCATCGACTCCCTGCTCGAGGTGGCCCGCGCCGGGGAGGCCGACGAGGCGCGCGCCCTCGCCGAGGCCGAGGCGCGCGCCCAGGCGGCGGGAACCCTCGCGGCCAAGCTCGACGGCGACGCCGACGCGCGGGCGCAGATGCTCACCGGCGCGCTCTCGGCGCCGTTCGCGCTCCTCGACAAGGATCTCGAGGCCGCGTCACTCGGCCGCGAGCGCGAGGCGACCGACCGCGATCCGGTCATCGCGCGCTACCGCATCGACCGCGCCGTCGCCCGGCTTTCGGCGCCGATGGCGGAGGTCCTCTCGCGCGTCTCCACGCTCGAGGGCGCCCGGCCCCTCGTCACCGAGGCGGAGCTCACGCCGTATTGCCGGACGCTCCTGCGAGGCTTCGCCGCGGCCGACGCCCGCGACCGGGCCCAGCTCGCGCGCGCCGCCATCGCGGTGCTCGCCGAGCGGCTCTCGGCGGCCGCCCTCGCCCGCCCCGCCCCCGCGCGCTCGGCCCGCCGGGTCGACGAGCTCGAGGCGATGGCCGAGCGCCTCACCTGACTGCTATCCTTCCTGGTCGATGCTCCGCCGCGCCCTCACCGCGCTCCTCGCTCTCGTCGCCTTCGGCGCGGTGCTCACCGCGTCCGAGCCGCGCGCCGAGGCCGATCCGCTCATCGAGGTCGGGCCCGGCAACGTGAGCGTCGCCGCCGAGAAGCTCGAGGTCGACGTCGGCGCCGGCACGGCGGTGCTGACCGGTCAGGTCTCGCTCGCCAAGGGCGACCTCTCGGTGAAGTGCCCGCGCCTCGATCTCAAGTTCGACAACACGCCGCACGTCGCGTGGGCCAAGGGCTCGGGCGGCGTCTCGGCCGACGTGCGCGGAGTGCACGCCGAGGCGCCGGAGGTGGAGCTCGACCTCGTCAAGCAGATCCTCGAGCTGCGCGGCGGCGTGAAGCTCACCCGCGGGCAAGGCTGGATCGAGGCCAACCGCGTCACCATCGACCTCGCGACGGCGAAGGTGACGGCGCATCAGGTCAAGGGCTCGGTCCCCGTCCCGAAGACCCCGTGACGATCCTCGAGGCGACGGGCCTGCGGGTCGTGCGCGGCGAGCGAACGCTCCTGCGAGACGTGGATCTGAGCGTCGCCGCCGGCGAGGTCCTCGGCGTGCTCGGGCCCTCGGGCGCCGGGAAGTCCACGCTCTTTCGGGCGATCACGGGCGAGACGCGCGCCGACTCCGGCGTCGTCCGGCTCGCGGGCGAAGACGTCACGCGCGAGCCGCTGTGGCGGCGCGCCCAGCTCGGCGTCGGCTACGTCCCCCAAGGCCCGAGCGTCCTCTGGGAGCTCACCGTGCGCGAGAACCTCGAGACCTTCCAGCGCATCACCGGCGCGCCGCTCACCCCCGAGCCCTCGGCGGCGGCCGTCGGGCTCGCCGCGCGCCTCGGCGTCCGCGCGGGCGAGCTCTCGGCGGGCGAGCGGCGCCGGCTCGAGCTCGCGCGCGCGATCTGCAAGCGCCCGAAGGTGCTCGTGTGCGACGAGCCGTTCGCAGGCGTGGATCCCACCGGCGCCGCCCACCTCGGCGGGCTGCTCGCCGACCTCGCCAGAGACGGCGTCGCGGTGGTGCTCGCCGACCACCACGTGGCCGAGGCGCTCGCGGTGTGCACGCGCGCGCTCCTCTTGCTCGACGGGGCGGTGGAGGTCGACGCCACGCCCGACGAGTTCCGCGAGCACCCGGTCGTGCAGGGGCGCTACCTCGGCACGTGGACGCGGAGCATCCCCCCGCCATTGGTCTGACCTGTCGGACGGGACAGGCGCCGGGCTCGCGACGGCCGCGGACCACGAAAACCGAGCGCGAACGAGGCGCAAGCGCACGGGATCGCTCGGCTCGGAGCTCACCCGCGAAACGACGACCGCGCGCCGCGCGCGATGGCACGGAAATCGCTAGGCGGCCTGTGTCGAGGGGGTTATTCTGAGGTTTGGCGGAGGTCCCTGACGGATGGAGATCAAGCAACAGCTCAAGTTGAGCCAGCAGCTCGTGATGACCCCGCAGCTCCAGCAGGCCATCCGACTGCTGCAGCTCTCGCGTCTCGAGCTCATCGACGAGATCCGCAAAGAGCTGGACGGAAACCCCGTCCTCGCCGACGACGACATCGATCCCCGCGCGCGCCGCGAGGCGCAGGCGAGCGGCGAGCGACCCCAGGTCGCGTCCGACGAGCGCATCGAGCGCATGGACGAGCGGCAGCGCGCGCAGTCGGGCGAGCAAGCCAAGACCGACGAGAAGAACGTCCGCGAGATCGACTGGGAGCAGTTCCTCGAGAACCGGACGCTCCAGCAGCCGCTGCCCGCGAGCCGTGGCGGCTTCGAGGAGCTGCCGCCGATCGAGCAGAACCTGACGAAGAGCGCGTCGCTGGTCGACCACCTCCGGTGGCAGCTCCAGATGAGCGACTTCACCGACTCCGAGAAGCGCTTCGCCGAGCTCGTCCTCGGCAACCTCGACGATCAGGGCTTCCTCGACCTGAAGGGCGTCGAGCGCGAAAACGGCGAGAAGACGCCCGACATCACGATCGAAGAGCTCGCGGACGAGGCGGGGGTCAACCCCGAGGACGCCCCCGAGATCCTCCGCATGATGCAGGAGTGGGACCCGATCGGCGCCTGCTCGCGCGACCTCAAGGAGTGCCTCAAGGTGCAGGCCGAGGTGTTCGGCTACGACGACCTCGAGATCGACATCATCGACAAGCACCTCCACAACCTGGAGAAGCACAACTACCAGGCGATCGCGCGCGACATGAAGGTGCCGATCGAAGAGGTGTACGAGGCGGTCAAGGAGATCCAGAAGCTCGAGAGCCGCCCCGCTCGCAACTTCAGCGACACCGACGACAAGCAGATCGCGATCACGCCCGACGTCTACGTCGTCAAGGACGGCGAGAAGTTCGTCGTCACCGACAACGACCGCGGCGTGCAGCGCCTCTACATCAACGAGTCGCTCACCAAGCAGCTCCTCAAGGATCCGAACGCCAAGGAGTTCATCGGCGAGAAGCTCCGCAACGCCCAGTGGCTCATCCGCGCCATCGAGCAGCGTCGCAAGACGATCATCCGCGTCACCGAGTGCATCGTCGAGAAGCAGCGCGAGTTCTTCGAGCGCGGCGTGCAGTTCCTGAAGCCGATGATCCTCCGCGACGTCGCGGAGACGGTCGGGATGCACGAGTCGACCATCAGCCGCGTGACGACCAACAAATACGTCCACACCCCCCAAGGGCTCTTCGAGCTGAAGTACTTCTTCAACTCCTCCATCCGCCGCGTCGCCGAAGAAGACATCGCGTCGGAGAGCGTGAAGCAGGCGATCAAGAAGATCATCGAGGAGGAGGACAAGGGCAACCCGCTGTCCGATCAGGCGATCGTGGAGATCCTCGCGCGCGACAACGGCATCCAGATCGCGCGGCGCACCGTCGCCAAATACCGAGAAATGCTCGGCATTTTGGCGTCGAGCAAGCGCAAGAAGCTCTTCTAGGCGCGCTCGATCAACGCGCGTTATCTTAAGAAGGCAGGACGACGTACGTACGGGGAGCGCAGCGACGGCTCCCCTCCCCGGGTCATCGGGGCACGAAGGCTGGGGCGAGCCAAGGAGGCGTTCCGAGCATGAACATCGCAATCACGTTTCGGCAGATGGAAGCGACCGATGCCGTGAAGGGCTATGCCCACGACAAAGTGTCGAAGCTGCAGAAGTTCTTGCGTCACCCGCTGAAGGGCCAGGTCACCCTCGCCTGCCAGAAGACGCTCCACTTCGTCGAGGTCGACGTCCACTCGGGCGCCGAGCACTACCACGCGAAGGAAGAGAGCGAGGACATGTACGCGTCGATCGACAAGGTCATCGACAAGATCGAGGCTCAGATCCGCGGCGCCCACTCGAAGAAGAAGGGGCAAGAACGCGTGTCCGACAAACTCATCCCCGACGTCGACGAGGACTGACGGCCCCGCCGAAAAACGTACGAGCCCCCGCCGAGGTGGCGCATGCGATTGACCGAGCTGCTTAGCCCCGAGCGAGTGGGCATCGAGAAGGCGGGGGGTGATTTCGACAAAGAGCGCGCGCTCGCCCGCCTGGCGGTGATGCTGGGCGGCGGGGTGCACATGGACGCGCACGAGGTCGAGCGCGTCCTCACCGAGCGCGAGGCCCTGCAGTCCACTGGCATCGGAGACGGCGTCGCGATCCCGCACGGCGCGCTGCCGGGGCTCGACGTGCAGTGCGCGGCGCTGCTCATCGTGCCGGCGGGCATCGAGTTCTCGGCGATCGACAACGGCAAGGTGAACATCCTCTTCGCCGTCATCGGCCCGAAGCGGGCGACCGGTGAGCACCTGAAGACGCTCGCCCGCGTCTCGCGCCTCCTCCGCAACCGCGACTTCCGCGACCGCCTGGTCGCCGCGGGCTCGGCGGAGGACGTCTTCACCATGATCGGCGTCGAGGAGGGCGACCGCGCGAGCCTCGGCAGCGTCGATCGCGCGATCGAGGGCAAGCCGTGAGCATCGGGGCGCCCCCGTCGGTGCCCCCTCCCCACGCGGAGGTGACGGTCGAGTCGTTCTCGAGCGACGCCCGTCTCTCGGTCGGCCTCGCGCTGATCTCGGGGCGCTCGGGGCTCGCGCGCCCCATCCGCCACCCCCGCATCCAGAAGAGCGGGCTCGCGCTCGCGGGCCACTACTTCGGCGTCGTGCCCACGCGCGTGCAGGTGCTCGGCGAGACCGAGCTCTCCTATCTCGACGCGCTCGGTCTCGACCAGCGGAGCCAAGCCGCGCGCGGGTACTTCTCGCTGGGGCTCTCCTGCGTGGTCGTCACCCGCCGCGGGGAGCTCCACCGCGCGCTCGTCGCCGCCGCCGAGGCGACGAGCACGCCGCTCTTCGTCTCCGACGGGCGCTCGAGCAAGACGATCAACGCGATCCACGCCGTGCTCGACGACCGCCTCGCGCCACAGGCCACGCTGCACGGCGTCCTCGTCGACGTCTTCGGCGTGGGGATGCTCCTCCTCGGCAAGAGCGGCATCGGCAAGAGCGAGTGCGCGGTCGAGCTCGTCCTCCGAGGCCATCGCCTCGTCGCCGACGACGTCGTGCGCTGCGACTGGCGGCCCCCGGGGATGGTCTTCGGCTCCCCGGCCGATCTCCTCCGGCACCACGTCGAGGTGCGCGGACTCGGCGTCCTCAACATCAAGGAGATGTTCGGCGTCACCGCGGTGCGGGAGCGCAAGCGCATCGACGTCGTCGTGCGCCTCGAGGACTGGACGGACAACGCCGCCTACGATCGCCTCGGGATCGACGAGCAGTGGCACTCGATCCTGGGCACGCCGATCCGCCTCCTCACCGTCCCCGTCCGGCCAGGCCGCGACATGGGGAGCATCCTCGAGATGGCGGCCCGCAACGAGCTCCTGCGGCGGGCCGGGCGCGACAGCGCCAAGGAGTTCGTCGACCGCCTCGAGGGCCGGCTCGTGGCGATGCCGAGCGGCCCGGAGCCCGAGAGCGTGTCGGCGCCGCCGGTCTCTTCGGCCTCGTCGGCCGCCATCGCGACCGTGTCGTCGGCCGCGCACGTCGTCCCGCCGCCCAACAGCAGCGTCGCGCGCCCCGAGCCGCCGTCGCGGCGCGAGATCGGCTCCAACGAGAGCTCCGCCTGGATCCCCGCCGTTCGCCCGAGGGTGGAAGATGAGCGCTAGCAGCCGCACCCGCGTCAACCCGACCGTCGTGGTCGTCACCGGCCTCTCGGGCGCGGGGCGCTCCACCACCCTCCGCGCGCTCGAAGATCTCGGCTTCTTCTGCATCGACAACCTCCCGACGGTGCTCGCCCCCGAGGCGGTGGCGCTCTGCGAGAAGGGCGGCATGGCCCGGGTCGCGCTCGGCATCGACGTGCGCGTGCGCGCCTTCCTCGGGGAGATCGGGCGCACGCTCGAGCGCCTCGAGGACGGCGGGAAGCGCACCCTCGAGGTCGTCTTCCTCGACGCGTCCGACGAGACGCTCCTCAACCGGTTCAGCGAGACGCGCCGCCCCCACGCGCTCGCCGCGAGCACGAAGAACGGCGCGCTCGCCGTCCTCGACGGTGTCCAGCTCGAGCGGCAGCGCCTCGCCCCGCTGCGCGCGCGCGCGACCCGCGTGATCGACACCACCGGCCTCAGCGTCCACGAGCTCCGGCGCGCGGTCATCGGCCACTTCGGGCCTGCGGGCACGGCCGGGGGCATGTCGATCCGCATCGTGTCGTTCGGCTTCAAATACGGCGCGCCGGTCGACGCGGACCTCGTCTTCGACGTCCGCTTCCTGAAGAACCCCTACTTCGTCCCCACCCTCAAGCACCTCCCCGGCACCGAGCGCCCCGTCGCCGAGTTCGTGATGGCGCAGCCCGAGTCCGCGGAGTTCCTCGAAAAGACGCTCGATCTCCTGCGCTACGTCGTCCCCAAATACGAGCGCGAGGGCAAGAGCTACCTCACCATCGGCGTCGGCTGCACCGGCGGGCGGCACCGGTCGGTGGTCATGGCCGAAGCCATCGCGAAGGGGCTCGGCTCGGCCGCCAACGTGCTCCACCGCGACGTCGGCAAGGGCGAGGTCGCCGTGTTCACCACCCCCACGCCCAGCGCGAGCCCTGGGGAGATCGCGACCCACGACGAGCTCACCGCCGAGCTTTCGCCGATCCCGCAGCCGGTCAGCGAGCGGTCGATCAAGGTGCCCCGATGAGCGACGATCGCGCGTCTGGAGTCTTCACCATCGTGAACCAGCTCGGGCTGCACGCCCGCGCCGCGACCAAGCTCGTTCAGCTCGCGACCAAGTTCCCGTGCGAGGTGGAGATCGAGCACGACGGGCAGATCGCGAACGCCAAGAGCGTGATGGGCGTGCTCCTGCTCTGCGGCGCCAAGGGGACGGTGATCAACGTACGGGCACGCGGGGCCGGCGCTCCGGAGTGCATCGCCGCCATCGGGGCGCTCATCGCCGAGCGGTTCGGAGAGCCGGAGTGATGGGCGGGGCATGAGCGGGGACAGGGGGTCACGCGACTCGAGCACGGCGCTGCCTTCGGCGCCGTCGCAGCCGCCGTCGAGCGGGGCGGCGCTCGAGGCTCCGCTCGTCCTCGTCGGCATCGCCGGCTCGCCGGGCGTCGCCGTCGGGCCCGCGCTCGTCGTCGGCGACCTCAAGCTCCAGGTGGTGCACAAGCACCTGCACGCGCCGCAGGTCGACGACGAGGTCGCCCGCGTCAAGGCGGCCGTCCGCTTGGCCCAGGACACGCTGCGCGACGTCTCGGCGAAGATGGGCGCCTCGCGCGAGACGACGCTCATCCTCGAGGCCTACCTCCTCATGCTCGAAGACCCGATGCTCCTCGACCGCGTCGAGCGGAAGATCCGGGTCGACAAGAAGAACGGCGAGTGGGCGGTGGCCGAGGCGAGCGACGAGATCGTCGCCGCGTTCGGCACGCCGGAGATCCGCGACGCCTACATCGTCGAGCGTCGCCACGACGTCGAGTTCGTCTGCGACCGGCTCCTGCGCGCGCTGCTCGGCGACGCCGCTCCGGCGCCCCTCCGCCTCGACGAGCCGACGATCGTCGTCGCGCGCGACCTCTCGCCCGCCGACACCGCGGGCATGGTGAGGGAGCCGGTCCTCGCGTTCATCACCGAGGTCGGCTCGCGCACGAGCCACACCGCGATCATGGCGCGCGCGCTCGAGATCCCCGCGGTCGTCGGCGCCACCGACGCGCTCAAGCGGATCCGGACCGGCGACACGCTCGTCGTCGACGGCCTCTCGGGCACCGTCATCGTCCACCCTGGCGCGGTCGACGTCCGCGACGCCAAGCTGCGTTCGCGGCGCCACATCGCCTTCGCCAAGCGCCTGCTCGAGGCCAAAGACCGCCCGGGGGCGACCGCGTGCGGCGAGCGCGTCGCGCTCAAGGCCAACGTCGAGCTCCCCGCCGAGGCGATCCTCGCGGTCGACCACGGCGCCGAGGGCATCGGCCTCTACCGCACCGAGTTCCTCTACATCGACCGCGCGACGATGCCGACCGAAGAGGAGCAGTACGGCATCTACCGGGCGGTGGTCGAGGCGGTCGGCCATCGCCCCGTCACGCTGCGCACGTTCGACATCGGCGGCGACAAGTTCGCGAGCTCGTTCCAGCTCCCGGCCGAGATGAACCCCGCCCTCGGCCTGCGCGCGGTGCGCCTGGCGCTGAAGCAGCCCGACGTCTTCCTCACCCAGCTCCGGGCGATGGTCCGCGCGAGCGCCCACGGCGATCTCCGGATCATGGTCCCGATGGTGACGACGCTGCCCGAGCTCCGCGCGGCGCGCGAGCTCTTCCACCGGGCCGTGTACGAGGTGCGCGCGGCGGGCCAGCCCTGCCGCGACAATATCCCGTTCGGGATGATGATCGAGGTCCCCTCGGCCGCGATCATGGCCGACGCGTTCGCCCGAGAGGCCTCGTTCTTCAGCCTCGGGACGAACGACCTCGTCCAGTACGCGCTCGCCGTCGATCGGACCAGCCAGTCGCTCGCCGAGCTCGCCTCCCCACTCGACCCTTCCATCCTGCGGCTCGTCCACGCGGCGACGCGCGCCGCCGTCGCCGGGCGCATCCCGATCTCCATCTGCGGGGCGATGGCCTCCGACCCCCTGGCCGCGTGCCTCCTCGTGGGCCTCGGCCTCCGGGACCTGTCGATGGAGGCGGCGGCGGTGCCCGAGATCAAGGCCGCCATCGCCCGCGTCACCGTCGCCGAGGCCGAGACCGTCGCCGAGGCCTCGTTGCAGTGCGACAGCGCCGCGCGGGTCCGAGAGCTGCTCCACGAAGCCTTCGGAGACCGCCTCGCCGATCTGCTCTCGGGCTACGGCGCCGACCCCTGAGCCCCGCGCCGCGGACGGCGCCGTGAGGGCTCGCCCACCACCCTGCTTCTCTGGCAGAATCGGGGCGTGGATCCGTACACGAGCTGGGCGACCCTCGAGCGCCCCTCCTTCGTCGGGCGCTCGTCGCTGCTCGCGCGCCTCGGGGAGTGCACGTCGCGCCTCGTGACCGTCTACGGCCCGCCGGGGGCCGGCAAGACGCGCCTCGTCGTCCACCACCTCTCCGATCCCGCCCGCGGCTTCGCCCCCCACGCTCCGTTCGTGGTGTGCGAGGTCGCGAACGCCACGAGCGTCGACGAGGTCTCCGCCATCGTTCGCGCCGACCTCGGCGCGCGCGCCGAGGCCGCCCCCGCGGGCGGCGCGCTCGGCGACCTCGGCGAAGACCTCGCCGCCGAGGGCCCGCTCGTCCTCGTGCTCGACGGCCTCGACCGCGCGTCCGACGTCGCCGCCCCCGCGGTCGCGGCTTGGCTCGCGCGCGCGCCCGAGCTCCGCGTCGTCGTCACGTCCCGGCGGCGCATGGGCCTGCCGAGCGAGGCCTGCTTCGAGGTCTCGGCCTTGCCCGAGGCCGAGGCCGTCCAGCTCTTCGAGGCCCGGACGCGGCTCCTCAAAGCCGACTTTTCGATCCACGACGCGAACGCCGCCGACGTGAAGGAGCTCGTGCGCGAGCTCGACTGCCTCCCGCTCGCGATCGAGCTCGCCGCGGGCCGGGCCGCCGTCCTCTCGCCGCGCGAGCTCCGAGCGCGCCTGGGCCAGCGCTTCCAGCTCCTGCGCGGCCGCGGCGGCGCGACCGCGAGCCACCTCGAGAGCGCGATCGCGGTGTCGTTCGAGCTCTTGCCCGACGCCCTCGAGCGCGCCCTCGCGCAAGCGTCGGCCTTCCGCGGCAGCTTCGGCCTCGAGGCCGCGGAGGCCGTGCTCACCCTGCCCGACGGCGCCCTCGCCGTCGACGCGCTCGACGAGCTCTGCGCCCGATCCCTCGTCCGCTCCTTCGAGCCGCCCACGCTGCCCGGCGAGACCCGCTTCGCGCTCTACGAGTCGATCCGCGCCTTCGCGGAGGCCGCGTTCCCGGACGAGGCCCGCGCCGCCGCCGAGCGTCACGCGGCGTTCTTCGCGAACCTCGCGGACGTCCTCTCGGCGAAGCTCAAGGAGACGCGCGGCGGCGAGGTCATGGACGAGCTCGCGATCGAGGAGCCCAACCTGGTCGCCGCGTTCGAGCGGAGCCTCGCGAGCGCGCCCGAGCGCGCGATCCGCGCCGTCCTCGCGCTCCGGCCGCTCGTCGACGCCGCCGGGCCCGTCACCACGTACACCGAGCGGCTCGCGCGCGCGCGCGCAGCGGCGGCGACCGACGGCCAGCGGGCGCGGGTCGACCTCGCCCTCGGGCGCGCCCGCGTGCTCTCGGGCGACCTCGACCGCGCGAAGGACGACCTCGAGCGCTCGCGCGTCGCGGCCGAGCAAGCCGGGCTCGAGGACGTCGCGTCGGAGGCCCGCTCGATCCTCGCGCTCGCGCTCTATTGGCAGGGGCGGCCCGACGACGCGGTGCGCCTGTACGCCGAGGCCGCCGCCGACGGCGCCGGCGAGCTGCCGGCGGGCGCGCGCCCCGGCGACGCGCTCTTCGCCACCGGCGTCATGCACCTGCTCGGCGGGCGCGCGCAAGCCGCGCGGCCGCTCCTCGAGCAGGCCGTCGCCGAGCGCCGGCGCGAGGGTGACCTCGCCGCCCTCGGGCTCGCGCTCGCGGTCTACGGCAACGTCAACGTCGAGCTGCAGAACCACGGCGAGGCGCGCGTCCACTTCGACGAGGCCGAGAGCGTCCTCGCGCGCGCCAAGAGCGCGCGCTTCCTCGCGATGCTCCACCTCTGGCGCGCGTTCTTGCTCCTCGACGAGGGCCGCCTCCCCGAAGCGGAGGCGATGCTCCTGCGCGCCAAGGAGGGCCTCGAGAAGACCCAAGACCGGTTCTTCCTCCGCAGCGCGGTCGGCTACCTCGGCATCACCCGCCACCTCGCGGGAGACCCCGACGGCGCGCTCGCGTGCTTCGAAGAGGCGATCGCCGGAGCGACCGACAGCGGCCATCACTACCCGCTCGGTCACTTCCTCGTGCACAAGGGCGCCGTGCTCGCCAAGCGCGGCCAGACGAGCGTCGCCGACGACACCTTCGACGCCGCGCAGCGGCTCGCCCAAGCGTCGCTGCGCCCGCAGCTCGCGGTGACGGCGGAGGTGCTCCGGTCGCTCGTCGACGTCGCGCGCGCCAAGCGCGCCGAGTCGCCGGAAGATCGCGCGGCGCACACGGCCAACGCCGAGCTCCGCATCAAGCGCGGCACGGGCCTCCGCGGCCTGGCCCCGGACCGCGCGAGCGAGCTGTCGCTCGACATCCGCCTCGCGCTCCGCCTCGCCGAGCCGGAGATCGCCGAGCTCAAGCGCGAGCTCGGCGGCGCGGCCACCCGCGCGACGCTGCGCGTAGGCGCTAGGGGGATGTGGTTCCAGGTGGGTGACGGTCCGCGGGTCGATCTCACCCGGCGCGCGCTCCTTCGACGGCTCCTCGAGTGCCTGGCAGGCAGCGAGAGCGGCGGCTGCGTCGACTCGTTCGCGCTCCTCGACGCCGGCTGGCCCGGGGAGATCGTCTCGGCCGAATCGGGGCTGCACCGCGTCCACGTGGCCGTCGCCACGCTGCGCAAGATGGGCCTCGGGCCCGTCCTCGTCACGGAGCCGCAGGGCTACCGCATCGACGCCGCGGTCGTCCGTTCGGCGACCTGAGAAGGCGCCGCGCCGAGGGCCGCTCGCGCCGAAAAGGCGTGGCTCCGCGGGGCCGAACCGTTGTAGGGTGCGACCGCCTCGATGCGCTCGGAACGCCGTACTCCTCCGCGACCTCTCCCCAAGCAGAGCCGCGCGCTCGCCGCGCTCCTCGTCGTCGCCGCCGCGCTCGCGCTCGCGCTGTCGCTCCCCGGCTGCTCGGAGGCTTCGCCCGACGCGGTGTCGAGCCCCTGCCCGCCCGGTCAGACGTGCAGCGTGCGGCTCACGCTCCTGCACACGTCCGACATCCACTCGCGCCTCTTCCCGTTCGAGCAGGTCATCACCCAGATCGACAGCGATCTCGGCCTCGGCCAGCTCAACGAGGTCGCGAACATCGGCGGCGTGGCGCGCATGGCCTACGTCATCGGGCGCGAGCGCGCCCGCGCCGACCGGCTGCTCCACCTCGACTCCGGCGACTGCTTCCAGGGCGCGCCGGTCTACAACTTCTTCGCGGGCGAGCCGGAGATCCGCGCGCTGTCGTCGCTCGGCATCGACGCCGCCGTCGTCGGAAACCACGAGTTCGACCGCGGCCTCAACGCCCTCGTCACCCAGACGTCGAAGTGGGCGAACTACAGCCTCCTCATCGCCAACTACAAATACGAGGGCCAGGTCGGCTTCGACATCCCGAACCTGGGGCGCCTCGCCACCGTCACCCGTCCCTTCAAGGTGTTCAACCGCGAAGGGCTCAAGGTCGGCGTCATCGGGATGGGCAACCTCTCGAGCCTCACGTCGATCTTCGACCAGCCGAATCGGCTCGGCATCACGCCGCTCAACACCCCCGAGGTCGCGCAGTTCTACATCGACATGTTGCGCCCGCACGTCGACCTGATCGTCATGCTGACGCACCTCGGGTTGGAGGTCGACCAGCGCATGGTGCGCGCCACCACCGGCATCGACGTCGTCCTCGGCGGCCACAACCACATCGTCATCAACCCGCCCCAGCAGATCACCGACTGCGCGGCCGATCCGATCAACCCCGGCTTCGTCTGGACGGTCGACCCGAACCTCACGATCGACCCGGGCGCGGAGCCCCCCAAAGACGCGCTCCACCCCGACCCGATCGACCACCCCTGGCAGTTCAAGCGCACGTGCAAGCCGCGCCAGGTGATCATCGCGCACTCGGGCGCGTTCGCGAAGTACGTGGGCCGCCTCGACCTCATCGTCACCAACGACCCGAAGCAGGCCTCCCCCACCGGCGACCCCGTGGACTACGAGCCCGTCAACGGCTTCGAGGTCGCGTCACACCGCTACGTCGCCTTCCCCATCGACTCGAGCGTCCCCGAGGACCCGATCGTCAAGCAGCTCCTCGAGCCCTACCAGCGCACGCTCGACAACACGGCCGACCTCGACATCCTCGTCGGCTTCAGCCCCAACGGCGCTCGCCGCGTGTCGGCCCAGGGCGGCGACTCGCCGCTCGGCAACATGGTCGCCACCGCGATGTGGCTCCGCCTCGGCATCCAGACCGACTTCTCGCTCACGAACACGACCGGGATCCGCGCCGACATCAACCCCGGCGCGCTCACGATCGAGCAGATGTACAACGTCTTCCCGTTCGACAACTCGATCTCGAAGATGCAGCTCTCCGGCGCCGAGGTGCAGCAGCTCTTCGACTTCGTCGCTCGCCGGTCCTCGCGCCGCGGTTGCACCGCCCAGTCGCAGATCGCAGGCGCGCGCGTGCGGATCAACTGCTCCGGGTGCGCGCGCCCGGGCGTGAACGACGCGCCGTGCACCGTGGACGCCGATTGTCTGGAAGGCGCCACGTGCGAGGCCGGCAAGTGCAAGGTCGAGGCCTGCGCCGACAGCGTGTACATCGGGCACATCCAAAACGCCGACGGCACCCGCGTGCTCTGCCGGAACGACCAAGAGTGCCCGGACAAGCTCCCCGGCCAGTGCGATCGCAGCCGCTCGGACGTCGGCCTCTGCCTGTCGCCCATCCGCCCCACCAACCTGTACGAGCTCGCGACCAGCAACTACCTCGCGGGTGGGGGCTCCGGCTTCCGCGTGCTCCAGCGCAACACGACCCAGTTCGACACCAAGGTCCAGCAGCGCGACGCCCTCATCGACTATCTGCGCGCGGGCAAGCCCTGCGGCTACGACAAGAACGCGGGGACGCCGGAGGGCCTGAAGGCCTGCTCCACCGACCAAGACTGCGGCGTCGCCGGCTTCGTGTGCGCATGCCCCGGCCACGCCAAGGACAACGGCGGCACCCGCGACACCCTCACCTGCACCACCGACGGCGCGTGTGGCAGCGACGGGCGCTGCGTCCGCGCCGACTGCCGCGAGTCCGTGGCCCGCTTCCAGATGACCCGATGCGCGACGACCCCGGAGCTCGCCTCGTGCCGCAACCAGCTGCAGCCGTGCTCTCTCGGCGGAGAGTCGTGCAAGTTCCTCGCGTGCATCGACCAGTCGCTCGGGAACTTCTCGGACGCGCGTTTGGAGATGATCGGCCGATGAAACGGGCGTTCTTCTCCACCGCGCTCGCGGCGTCGGCGGTCGCAGTCCTCGGCGCGCAGGGGTGCTCCGGCGGCTTCGGCAAGCTCGCGAGCTCGGCGCGCATCGCCGTCCTCATCCAGCCGCCCGCTCAGCTCGGCGAGCGAGTGCGGCCGCTCCCCCTGCCCATCGACAACGCGGTCCCCTTCCCCGTCAAGATCCAGGTCCAGCGCCCCGACGGCGCGATCGACACGGGCTTCAACGGCATCGTCCGCCTCTCGGTGAAGCCCGGCAACATCCAGTCGATCCAGGGGGGAGGCACCGACGGACGCAACGTGAGGATCACCGCGGGTGAGTCCGACGTCGTCGTCGCCAACGTGCTCGGCTCCTTCGGCGAGACGCGGATCGTGGCCGAGGATCTCGGCTACGTCCCCGCCGACCCGCTTCGCACGCCGCCGCCCGCCTGCTCCGACGGGCTCGACAACGACGCCGACGGCCTCGTCGACTTCCCGGCCGACCCGGGCTGCGCGTTCGCGAACGACGACAACGAGGCCGGCGGCACGTTCATCGCCGGAGCGAGCGATCCGATCTTCTTCGCCCTCCCCCGCATCGCCGACGTCCGCGGCGTCTCTCAGGGAGGTGCGTCCACCTCGTACCCGAAGACGCAGGTGAGCATCGACACCGGCTTCAGCCGCTTCGACCAGAAGTTCGTGTTCAGCACCGTCATCACGCGGATCGCGTCCGACGGCTTCTACGCCACCGACGTCGACGATCTCGTCGAGCAGACCTTCACCCCGCCCGCGCGCTACCTCGAGAAGACCGACAAGCGCCGCGTCGACGGGCAGAAGCCGCGCGGCTACGCGTCGATCTTCGCCTTCACGTTCAACTCGCCTCCGGGCCTGCGCGTCTGCGACCGGCTGAAGACGTACAACGGCACCGCCGTCGACTTCTTCGGCTTCACGGAGATGGGCTTCCCCACCTGGACGATCGAGGAGTGGGATCCGCGGGTGCGCCCCTGCGGCGTCCCCGAGCCGTTCGTCTTGCGCGCCGACGACATCGTCAGCGACAACGTGCGCTTCAAGAACGTGTCGGGGCTCGTGCGCGTCCTCACCGACGACGTCTCGGAGATCCGCGTCACCCGCAAGCTCGGCTCGGGCGACGTGCCGTGCAAGAAGAACCCGGCCGGCACCGGCTTCGACTGCCAGCTCCAGGAGACCGCGACGAACTGCGATCTCAACAAGGACGGGAAGATCGATTTCGAGCCCCGCGCCGACAACCCCGAGAAGCCCTGCTCGGACCTCTGCGCCGCCGACCCCGAGTGCACCGAGTGGTCGAACTTCGCCTCGCGGAGCTCGTTCCAGCTCGTGGTGACCGACAAGATCAACAACATCGTCAACAAGATCCAAGCCGACGGGAGCGCGTCCACGAGCTTCAAGCCGCTCGACCTCCGCGGCAAGCCGCTGAAGTCGTTCAGCGGAACGCTCCGGTACTTCTCCGGCGGCTCCCAGTTCACGATCGAGGCGCGCTGCTCGGACGACATCGTCCTCGATCTGCGCGGCACCATCCCCCCCGCCGACAAGGCGTGTGTCTTCCCCCGCACTCTCGTCGACTTGAACGAGAACAGCCGCTGAACCGAAAAAACCGCATGCTCCCCACTCGCACCCTCCTCACGCTCCTCCCCCTGTCGGCGCTCCTCGTCGCGTCGCGCCCGGCGTTCGCGCAGCCCGCACAGCCGACGGGCTCCGGCAGCGGCTCCGGCACGACCACGGGGTCGGGTACGGGCACTGGCTCCGGCGACGCGTCGGCGTCGGCCTCCGGCACCGTGACCCTCGGCGCGGGCTCGGGGAGCGGCTCCGCGTCCGGCTCTGGCTCCGGCTCGGGCGACGGCTCGGGGACGGGATCGGGATCGGGGTCGGGCTCCGGAAGCGGTTCGGCCTCGAGCTCCGGCGGGCCGAACGTCGACGTCACCGGCACCGCGGGCGCGCGCGCCCTCGGGATGGCGCCGCCGGGCGTCAACTACGGCAACTTCATGGACACGCGCCTGACGTGGACGTTCGGCGACGACGACTTCCTCCACCGCACCGGGGAGCTCTTGCCGCTGTCCCCCACGTTCAGCCTGGGCGATCGGCCGCAGTATCGCCTCTTCTTCGACAACCTGAACTCGCGCTTCGCCGGCCGCGAGAACCTCACGCACCTCGTGATGTACAAGAAGATGCCGGCGTTCATCGACAACCTGACGACCGAGGCGGCGGTCGTGCTCCGCTTCGACCTCGGGCAGCTCGCCGCGAACAACGGCAACCTCAACTCCGCGCTCTACGACAGCGGCTCGTACCTCCGCCTCTTCTACCAGACGGGCGCGGAGAAGGAGGGCGTGTCGGCGACCTTCTTCCCGCTCGACACCGACCGTTTCCGGCTCGGCTACCTCTACGACATCTCGTGGGGCGGCACCGCGGCGTCGATCAACCAGTCGATCTTCCCGCGCCTCCAGGGCGCGTCGCCGGGCCTCAAGGTCCAGTACGATCACAAGAAGTTCTACGTCTTCGGCGGCTTCAAGACCGCGACCATCATCCAGCCGGAGCAGGTGCTCCGCCCCGGCGGCGAGAACGACGTCGAGACCGTCCGCGTCGGCGAGACGAACTACGGCTTCCTCGGCGGCGCGGGCGTCGATCCCATCGAGATGCTCCGCTTCGACGTCGGCGGCGGCTACTTCCAGCAGGGCAAGTTCGACCTCCCCGACGTCCGCGGCAAGTCCGTCTTCACCTACGGCGGGTCGGCGCGCGCGCTCGTGCACCAGAACATGCCGGTGCCGCAGTCGGTGGACTTCTTGCTCTACCGCAACGATCCGAACGCGCCGATGATCCTCTTCAAGCCGGAGACCTACCAGCCCGGCACCGTCGCGTGGAGCCTCAGCGCCGAGGGCGCGCTCCTCCAGCAGCGGCTCCGCGACTACGACACCGCCGGCGGCGTGAAGGATCAGTCGGCGCTGGCGGGCGCGCTCCAGGCGGTGGTCAAGGCCGGCTACTTGCGCGCCAGCGCGACCGGCATCTACCGCAACCTCAACTACGTCGTCCGCAACGTCCCCGGCTTCATCCCGTTCGAGACGCTGCCCTCGTCGGCGCAAGCCGACCCCGAGCTCTTCGGCGCCGTCGCGGCCGACTATCACATCGCCGCCGCGCACCTGACCCCCCAGATCGGCGGCGGCATCCAGATGCCGGCGACGTTCAGCAGCCAGTTCACCGAAGGCGGCGTCCCTGCGAAGCGCACCGTCGTCGTCCGCCAGCAGGGCGACGAGTCGATCCTCCCGTACAACAAGGACCGGACCCCGATCATCCAGGCGCGCGCCAGCCTGCGCTGGGACATCTCGCAGATCATCGCCGCGAACCTCTGGGTGCAGTTCGTCCGCGACAACAACGGCACGCTCGTGGTCCGGGATCCGGTCGAGGGCACCGCGGCCCTTCGCGTCTTCCAGAGCCCGAACCGCCTCGGCGCCGGCCTCGCGGTCCAAGCCCGCTTCTGATCGTTCAGCGCCTCGCCGCGCCGCCCCCGAGGAGCGCCTCCAGCTCGAGCGCGTCGAACCACGTTCCGTGCATCATGCACGAATCGACGACGACCCCCGGGGCAGCGGCGTACCGGTGCATCGCCTCGTGGCAGGCGGGGCACGGCAGGTAGCGCACCTCGTCGCTCAGCCGCGGGGGCTCATCGGACGCCACCCGCTCGGCGCCGAGGAGCTCGGCCGCGCGCCGCGTCTCGACGAAGAGCCCGTGGCACCGGGCGCACTCGAACATCCCCTCCTGCGTGGCGATCGCCGAGAGCGGCTCCTCGCACCGCGGGCACGGGCCGCCCATCGCGTCGCTGCCGGCCGGGAGGCGGAGCGGCCCCCCGCAGCCGCCGCAGCGAGGGCGGCCCGTCACCTCGAGGCGCAGGCAGGCCGGGCACCGGACGCGGTCGAGGGGCACGTCGCACGAAGGACATGCCCGGTCGAGCGGAGAGAACGCGCCCCCGCAGAAGGGGCAACGCACGGAGCGGTCGACCGGCCCGGGCGCGGAGGAGCTGCGGCGGTAGGGGCCGGCCGCGGGCGCGGGGGGCGCTCGCTCCGCGGGCGCGGAGACGATCTCGCCGCACGCGCACGCCAGCTCCGCGCCCGGGAAGAGCGACAGGCGCGCGCCGCAGCGGGGGCACGGGATCACCACACCATCGTAGCCGCGCCCCGACGCGGCTGGGTGATACTCTCGCCGCGGTGCGACAGCTCTCTCTCCCGCTGGCCGGCGCGGTGCTCCTCGGCCTCTACGCCTGCGCGCCCACGCCCGCCGCACCACCGCCGGCTTCGCCCGCCCCGCCCCCGGCGCCGCCCGCGACCGCCCCCGCGCTCCCGGGCCGGGCGACGCTGAGCGCGCGCTTCCTCGACGTCGGCCAGGGCGACGCGACGCTCGTGACGACGTCCGACGGCGCGAGCATGCTCGTCGACGCTGGCCCGCCCGAGGCCGCGCCGAAGGTGGCGGCGGCGCTCGATCGGATCGGGCGCTCGGTGGACGTCGTCGTGCTCTCGCACGCCCACGCCGACCACCTCGGCGCCCTCGACGCGCTCGCCGCGGGGCCGCTCCAGATCCGCGGATTCTTCCTCGACTCCGCGTTCGCCGAGCACCCCGTGAAGGTGTACCCGCGAGCGATCGAGGCGCTCCGCGGCCGCGCGGTGGCGATCCGGGTCGCCCGCCGCGGCGACGCCTTCGCCGTCGGGCACTCCGCCGAGGCCCACGTGCTCGCGCCCGCCGATCCGCTCCTACGGAGCACGCGCAGCGACGTGAACGCCAACAGCGTCGTCGTGCGCGTCGACCACCGCAGCGGCGCCGACGCGACGCGCCTCCTCTTCGTCGGAGACGCCGAGGAGCCCACCGAGAAGCGCTTGCTCGAGCACGCCTCCGAGCTCCGAACCGACGTCCTCAAGGTCGCGCATCACGGCTCGAAGCACGCCTCGACGGCGGCGTTCCTCGACGCCGCCGCGCCGAAGATCGCGGTGATCTCGTGCGCGCGCGGCAACGACTACGGGCACCCCCACAAGCCCGCGCTCGATCGGCTGAGCGCCCGAGGCGTCGCCATCTACCGGACCGATCTCCACGGCGACGTCGAGGTGCGGAGCGCGGGCCCTGGCGCGGGTGGCCTCTCGGTCCACACCGAGCGCGAGCCGGACGCGGCGGCGATCCGGCAACCCGGCTCTCGCACGGAGCGCGACGCCCCCTGACGACCCGCCGAGAGCTGTGCTAGAGGAGCCCGCCGTGCGTCGCGCACCTCGTGCCGCTACCGTGCTCATCGGGGGCATCACGGCTGCCCTCGCGGCCTGCGGCGGGCCCCCGCCGCCCGCGCGCCCCGCCGCCCGCGCGCCGCAGGCCCACGTCGCCGCGCCCGAGGCCGCCCCCCAAGCGCCCACCCTCGAGGACGGCCTCGTCGCCCAGCTCCTGCAGACGAAGCCCGAGCTGTCGCGGGTCGCCGCCGAGCCGCAACGCTACCGCCTCCAGGTCCTCTTCGCCGAGGTGGTGAAGGACGGGCGCAAGCAGCGCCTCGTGCGCCACGGCTTCCGCGTCGACGCCGAATATTTCTACCCCGCGAGCGCCATCAAGCCCGCGGTCGCGGTCGCTGCGCTCGAGTCGCTCCACGAGCTCGCGCGGAGGTCGGGCAAGAAGATCGACTTCAACACGCAGCTCCGCGCGCGGGAGTTCCCCGGCACGCCCCTCGAGGAGCGCGACCCGACCGCCAAGGACACGGGCCGGCTCTCGGTCGGCCACGAGATCCGGAAGCTCCTCCTCGCGAGCGACAACCAGTCGTTCAACCGCCTCTACGGGCTCGTCGGTCAACGCGCCGCCAACCAGCGTCTGTGGCGCCTCGGCCTGTCGTCGGTGCGCCTGCGGCACCGCGTCGGCCTCGTCCCCCCGAACGACGACGGGCGCGTCACCCCCGCGAACGAGCTCGTCCTCGACGGCGGCGAGGTCGTCCTCGTCCCGGAGCAGAAGAGCGACCTCGCGCTCGAGCCCCTCGATCTGCCGGGCGTGCTCGTGGGCAACGTGCACTACGCCTCGAGCGGCGCCCGCGTCGACGCGCCGATGTCCTTCGCCGAGAAGAACCGGGTGTCCCTCGCCGATCTCCAAGACCTCCTGATCAAGGTCACGCGGCCCGACCTCGCGGAGGGCCCCCTGCCGGACCTCGACGCCAAGGACCGCGAGCTCCTCGCGAACGCCCTCGGCACCCTGCCGTCGCTGTCGCGCAACCCGAGCTACGACGGCGGCTCCGCGCTCGACGAGATCCACAAGCCGCTGCTCATCGGCATCGCGCGCGCGGTGCCTCGGGAGCGCGTCTTCGTCTACTCGAAGGCTGGGCGCGCCTACGGCTTCACCGTCGACAACGCCTACGTCCTCGATCCCGTCACCAAGCGGAGCTTCTTCCTGAGCGCCGTCCTCTACACGAACGACACCGGCGTCGTCGGCGACGACAAGTACCCGTACGTGGAGGTCGCCGCGCCGTTCTTCGCCGCGCTGGGCGAGGTCTTCACCCGACACGCCCTCCAGCTGAAGCAGTAACCATTCGGATTCATTGAGGTCCCAGACATTCGTTGACGTGGGACCTCCCCCGACTACACTGCGCGCCCGTTCCACCCACGAGGCCATCCTGCGGATCCGTCTGCGCTTGGCCCTTCGCCCCCGAGGCTCATCGTCATGGCCCTTCTGACCGAAAAGAAACAAGAGATCATCGGCAAGCACCGCACCCACGAGTCCGACACCGGCTCGCCCGAGGTGCAGATTGCCCTGCTCACCGAGCGCATCACCTACCTCACCGAGCACTTCAAGGGCCACGCCAAGGATCACCACTCGCGCCGCGGCCTGCTCCGGCTGGTCTCGAAGCGCCGCAGCCTGCTCAACTATCTCAAGAAGACCAGCCTCGACCGGTATCGCAAGACGGTCACGGCGCTCAACCTGAGGAAGTAGTCGACGAAGCGGGAGGATGGAGACGTCCTCCCGCTTTTCTCCGTCTGCTCCCGTCGGCTCGCCGCCGCCCGTCGGCGGCGAGGCCC
>JAEUKG010000052.1 GCA_016794325.1 Myxococcales bacterium
GCGACCCCAGACGCTTGAGATCCAGCGTACTTGAGCCACACCATTCCGCCGTCCCCGAAGCTCGGATCCAGCGTTCCTGGTGCTCCTCCGTCGCCGCACGAGGACGGCACCGCGCCGTCGGCGTCGCCGCCATCGGGGAGGACGCTGCCGTCGCCGCCCGAGGGCGAGTCGGTCGAGCCGGACTCGCCCGCGCCACCGTCGCAGGCCGAGCCCACACAGCCGGGCGTGCCGACGGTGTCGTCCGAGCCGCAGGCCGCGACGAGCGCAAGCGCCGCGCCGAGGAGGAGGGGCAGCGTGGCCGCGAAGGCCCACAACGGCGGCCGCCTCATCGCGGCGCTCCGTGATTGCGTGGACTCGGTCGTCGAAGGATGAAGCGTCGGGACGCGCATCCCGGGATCGTAGCGCTCGGTGCGCGGCGAGTCGCCGGACCTACGCTGGCCCGTACTTTGCTCCGTCCGTGCGTCCGTGCGTCCGTCCGTCCGTCCGTGCGTCCGTCCGTGCGTCCGTCCGTCCGTCCGTCCGTCCGTGCGTCCGTGCGTCCGTCCGTGCGTCCGTCCGTCTTTGGTGCAATTCCGGAGACATAGCCCGCCCCTTGAGCCAGCGGGCGCCGGATCCCCCGGGCGCTCCGCGACACCGGCGCCTCCGTAGCCCATGCCGCGGTCGCGCGCAAGCCGGACGAGAAGAAATCTCTCGCGGGCCTCGGCTCGCGCCTAGGGGCATCCCGATCGGGATATTCCGGTACGCCCAGCTCGTTCGCGCACGTGTGTGATGGCGTTCGCACACGTGCATGAACGGGGTATCCTGTTCCGGATTGTGTTTCGGGAGCGTGGTCCGGGGCTCGCGGGTGTGGCGGCCGGGGCTGCGGGCATGCCCACGAGGAGCACGTCGGCTCGGCCTCGCGGCTGCCCTTCACGACCTCCGGCCAGCCGCCTCCTTGGAGTAGCGGCTGGCCGTCCTCGTGAAGTCGAAGCGCAACGACGAATACGAAGTGGGACGGCGCACGAACTCGCTCGCGCCGTGGAGCGCGCCGAGCTCGCCCGATCGGTCCGGCGTCACTCGTGGGGCTTCGGCCCCTCGTCGGGGTGCCACGCGCGGAAATGCGCCGTCGGTCCGCTGGGTTCCGGGTGTAGGACGAGGTGCGTCCGCGGCGCGCGGTAGGGCTTCGCCTCGCCCGGCTCCGGCTCCTCCTCCGACCAGCCTCCGACGTTGATGTACTCCGAGGCGCCGACCTTGAGCCGGCGCGGCACGTGGGTGTGGCCCATGACGACGAACGGCGCGGGGAAGATCTCGGCGATGTCGGCGGCGCGCCGCACCATCTCCTCCGCGGGATCGACGTTGCCGCGGCCGCGCGACAGGAAGACGTGCAGCGCGATCCACGCCGCCACCAGGCCGCCCGCGACGTACGGGCCCGCGCCGCCGAGGACGCCGAGCTTCGACGCCACGAGCGTGAGGACGAGGAGCACGACGACGATCGCTCCGACGCCGAGCCGATCGAGCATCACGCTCGCGAGGACGCCGCGGAGCGTGGTGGCGATGGGCGCCGACTGCAGCGATCGCAGGCGGCGGAGGCGCTTCGGGCAGTGCCCCTCGTCGCGGGCGAGGGCGTCGAGGTGCTCCTCGTGGCGGCGCGCGAGCTCCTCGGCGCGCGGGCTCGCGTAGCCGCGCTGGATGCGCACGAGCTCGGCGACGGTCTCGAAGAAGCGCCGCAAGAGGCCGTAGCTCCCGCGCACGCCGAGGGTGAGGCCCCAGCCGATGTAGCTCGCGAGGCCGCGCTCCTCGTGCCCGTGCTCCTTGAGCCCCGGCGTGCGCCGCACGATCGAGCGGAGCAGCGTCTCCGAGAAGCCGCGCTCGACGCGGCGCGGATCGCGCGGCGACACCGGCGAGAGGACGAAGCGGGTGGCGCAGAACGGATCGTACTGGTGGCCGTGCTCGATGTAGACGAAGCCCTCGCGGTAGAAGAACCAGGGCGCGAACTCGACCCGGGCCTCGGCGTCGGCGCGAGCGCCCTCGGGGGTCTCGCGGGTGAGCAGGCGCCGGAAGTCGCCGCGCAGGCCCTCCCAGTGGAGCTCGATGTCGTGGTTGCCGTGGAGCACGGTGACGGCGTGGCCCGAGGCGACGAAGCGCGCGAGCTCGTCGAACACGTCGGCGTGGCGCTCGGCGACCCGCGCGAGCTTCAGGCGCGCGTGGTCCTCGGCGCTGCCGACGCCGTTCCTGCGCTCCTCGGCGGTGAGGCTCGTCTCGAGCTCCTCGCCCTCCTTCGGGTCGACCGCCATCCCCACGAAGTCGATGAGGTCGCCGGCGATGACGATGCGCCAGCGCTCGCCGCGCGAGGCCTCCTCCCGGTAATGGGCGATCAGCCGCGCGAGATCGCGATCCACCGTGGCCGAGCGGGGGACGAACGGCCCCGAGTCGTTGAGGTCGCTGCCCAGGTGCACGTCCGAGAAGACGAGCAGGCTCTCGGTCGGCTCTGCCATGGCTGCCGCATCCTTACCCACCGTGGCCTCGGCCACAAGCTCGGCGCGCGAGCGGCGGGTCAGCGCGTGTCCCAGAAGCGGCCGCGCCGGTCGCCCCAGAACGTCTCGAGCACCCTGTCCATCACCCGCGCGGTGCGGACGGCGCTCTTGCCGGTGCTCGGGCACGCGCCGCGGCCGAGGAGCTCGTCGACCATCGACTGCACGAGCGGCTGCTGGATGTGCGGCGGGTTGGGCAGGCTCACCTCGCGGGTGGCGCCGCCCTGGGTCACGCGCACCGGCTCGTCGCCGAAGCACGAGCAGGTGACGGTGCCCCGATCGCACACGAGCGTGATCTCGTCGTGGCGCTCGTGGGCGACGAAGCAGAAGCTCGCCGACCCGACGGCGCCCGACGCCGAGCGGAAGGTGAGGGCCACGGTATCCTCGACGGAATAGGCGCGGGCGACGTTGGCGGCGAGGCCGGCGACCTCGTCGAGGGGGCCGAGCCAGAAGTCGAAGAGGTCGAGCGTGTGGCAGCCGATGTCCATGAAGAAGCCGCCGCCCGAGCGCTCGGCGTCGAGGCGCCAGCCGTCCCGCTTCGAAGGGTCCCAGGGGCGCGCGTACCGGTAGTGGACGAAGCGCGGGTCGCCGAGCTCGCGGGAGTCGAGCAGCCGCTTCACGAAGACGAACCGCGGCAGCGCGCGCCGGTAGTAGGCGACGAAGAGCGGGAGCTTCTTCGCGGCGAAGGCGTCGTCGAGGTGGAGGCACTCGGCGAGCGAGCGCGCGAGCGGCTTCTCGACGTAGGCGGGCTTGCCGGCGGAGAGGACGCGGAGCGCGAGCTCGACGTGGGAGCCGGGGGGCGTGGCCACGTACACCGCGTCGACCTCGGGGTCGGCGAGGAGGGCGTCGACGTCGGAGTACCAGCGCGGGACGCCGTGGCGGCGCGCGAAGTCCTCGGCGCGGGCGGCGTCGCGCCCCATCACCGCCACGAGGGCGCTGCCGTCGGCGCGCTGGAGCGCGGGCCCGCTCTTCACCTCGGCGACCGCGCCGCAGCCGATCGTCCCCCACCGGATTTCGCTCATCTCGACCCGCATTGTAGGCGAACCGGGGGAAAGGGACGAAGAGGGACGAGGGGGGACTGAACGCGCGGCCTCGGGCGGCCGTTTTGGCGAGTCATGAAGACTCTTCAGGCTCGGGTTTGGACCTTCCCCCTCTTCTTCTTGGTCGCCGCCGGGTGCGCGGAAGGCGGCAGCGCCGACGACGTCGTGGTGAGCGAGGGCGCTCCCAACATGTTCCCGCAGGGGACCCCGTTGGACGTCTCGCCCCCGGCGCTGGGCACGCGCATGCGCGAGCACGCCATCCTCCCCCCGTCGGTGTCGCGGCCCATGTTCGTGGCGGCGCGCCTCCGCGGTCGCCCGTCCTACGACCTGTATACCATGTGGGATGATGGCTCGGGCCTCCGGCACCTCACCAACACCCCGAACGTCGACGAGCTCGTGCCGTCGGTCTCGCCCGACGGGCACCACCTCGCCTACGTGCGCGGCGGGCGGCTGTGGGTGATGAACACCGACGGGACGTGGCCGCACCAGGTCGCGGACGACGTGAGCATGGATCCGCCGACGCCGGCCGCGTGGTCGCCGACGGGCGAGTGGCTCGCGTACGCGTCGGCCGAGGAGGACGGGGGCGCGCGGCTCCGCAAGGTGCGCTGGGACGGCTCGGGCGACGCGTCGCTCCCGGTGATGCAGAGCGAGCCCGGGCTCCGTCTGAGCGAGCCGGTGTGGGCACCCGACGGCGACATCGCCTGCTTCGGCGCGTCGACGCTCGCCGACGCGAGGCCGATCGGCGGCCTCTTCACCACCAGCACCCGCGCGCCCTGGCGCGATCAGCTCGTCGGTCGCCGCGCCCACGGCCTCGACATCGCGCGGCGCGAGGGGCGCTGGGTCTTCACCGCCACCGACGACGCGACGCCGGCGGGCTACAACGCCTACGGCGCGCTGATCGTGGCGTTCGGCACCGCTCCGACCGACGGGTGGGTCGTCCGCGGCGGCGGCGCCCGCGCGCCGCGCTGGTCGCCGGACGGCTCCGAGATCGCCTACGTCGGCCGCGAGGGCGTGTTCGTGATGTCGGCCGACGGCGTGCGCGAGCGCGGGGTGCTCGCCTCCACCGACGTCTCCGGGTTCGACTGGTAGCCGATCACGGCCCGGCCTCGAGCCGGGCGGCGCCGCTCGCCACGTGCTGGTGGCCGAGCCGCACTCGGACGCGCGGGTGCTGGCGCACGAGATCGCGCAGGCGCGCGAGGCTCTCGGCGTTCTTCGCCCGGTCGCGGGTGAAGTCGCCGGGCTCGACGCCGCGCTCCCAGCCCCACGAGGTGTGGCTCGTGTCGCCGACGAAGAGGACCGGGCCCGACGGCGTGCGCTCACACACCCAGAGTGACGTCAGCGCGCGATCTCCACGATCGGGTGATCCTCCTTCCCCTCCGCCAGCGTCACGACCTTCTCCGTCACCTTCTCCCCCGGCGTCCCCCAGCCCTCGATGATCTCGGCGTACACCTTGGTGCGCGCGCTCGCCCGGCTCCGCGGCTGCGCGTAGTAGTGCGCGTGCACCTTGTATTTCCCCGCCTTGGCCTTGGGCAGGACGTACATCTCGGGCCCGTAGCCCTGGGTGACGTCCATCGTGAGCTCCCCGCCGATCTTGGTCTTCCGGTTCTGGAAGAAGCACTCCTCGCCGGTGGGCTCGACCACGTGGAGGTCGACGTCGGACGAGTCGGTGTTCCAGGTGATGACGATCACGAGGTCGGCCCCGCCGAGGGCGACCTCGTCGCTCACCCGCGCGAGCCGCTCCTTCGCGAGGGCCTGCGCGCTCGTCGACAGCTCCCCCTTGGCGACGCGGCGGAGGAAGCGCACGTAGTCCACCGCCGCGATGCGGTGGAACTCCCCGAAGCGGGCGTCCCAGTGACCTTGGAGCGCGACCTCGTAGTACACCATCGCGAGATCGGCGTTGCCGGTCCTCGCGAGCACGTCGGCCATCGCCTTGTACGACTGCGGCTCCCACGGCCGCGCGTCGGCGACGCGACGGAAGAGGAAGAACGCCTGGTCCGGCAGCCCGAGCTCCATCGCCGTGAAGCCCACGTCGCGCGCGAGGATGCCGTCGCCCGGGCTCTGCTCCACCAGCGACGAGAGCGCGCGCAGCGCGTCTCCCGCGCCGTGCCGCTGCTTGCGCGCGCTCGCCTCCGCGGTGAGCGCCTCGTATTCGAGCTCGGCGCGCATCGAGACCTTCTCGCGGAGATCGGGCGGGAGCGCGTCTTTGGTCCTCGATTTCACCTCGAGGGGGCGCGGCGTCACGACGAACGACGCCCGCGGCATCGCGCCCACCGCGGCGAGCACGTCGCTCGAGAGCTTGAGCGTGACGCCCGGCTTCTGCTCGAGCCCCGAGAGCCACCGCAGCACGTAGGCCTTGGGGTCGGCGAGCGAGCCCTCGAGCTCCGCCTCGACCTTCGTGAGCGTCTTGCTCGCGAGCGTCTCCTGGACCGTCTGCCGCTCTTGTTCGGGTCGGATGCCGAAGCGCGCGTAGTCCGCCTCGCTCTCGAGCATCACGAGCGAGCACGTCTCGCCGGTGACGCGGTGGTGGATCGCGTACGCCTTGGCCACGCCGGCGGTCGCCTGCCCGAGCTCCTCGAGCGCCGCCGTCGCCACCTGGCCGTACGCGCGCGCGGCGAGGGGGCTCGCCTTCGCGGGCGCGAGCTTGAGGCTCACCGTCTGCTCCTTGTCGCCCTGGGCGACGACGAGCGCGAGCCCCTTCGGGCTCCCGCGCCCGACGATCCCGAGCGACTGGCCCGGGTAGACGTAGCGCGGGCGGCCGGCGACGAGCACGTCGTCGGCGCCTTCGCCCTTCACCGCGACGAGCCGGTAGGGCCGCGCGCGGTGGGCGGTGCTCGCCTTCGCGATCTCGTCCTCGCCGACGACCGAGAAGACCGCGCCCCCGGTCTCGCGGGCGAGGTGCGCGAGGGCGGCGCCCTCGGTCCCCGCGAGGCCGGTCTGGTAGGCGAAGACCGGCCCTCGGCGCGCGCGGGTGAAGCCGGCGACGACGAGGTTCTTGTCGCTCTCGCCCCAGGTGGCCGCGCCGTCGGACAGCAGGAAGGTGTCCCACGTCCCGCGGTCGTCGCCGGCCCACGACGGCTGCCCCGCCTGCGCGAGCGCGGCCCCGAGGTCCGTCGCGCCCTCGAGCGAGAGGGTGTCCATGTGGGCGGCGAGCTTGTCGGCGTTCTCGGGCGTGTTGTCGGTCCACTCGCTCCGCCACCACGTGGTCTGCACGTCGAAGAAGAGCACGGCGAAGCGCTTGAGCGTCGCCCGGTTGGCGGCGAGCGTCGCGGCGACGAGCTTGCCGAAGACCGCGAAGCGGTCGGGGTTCGACGACAGCGAGGTGTCGACGACGAACACCGCCCGATCCTGGGCCGCGCCCGCGGTCGCCGGCAGATCGGCGACGACGTCGGCGGCGAAGCGCTTCGCCTCGCCGTCTTCGCCGACGATGACGCTGCCGGAGGCGCGGGGGAAGCGCAGCTTGAACGCGCGCTCGTCCTTGCTATCCACGTGGAGATAGCTTCGGCCGCCCTCGCTCGCGGTCGCGAGCTTCGGCTCCACCGCGGGCGCTGGCCCCGCCGACGAGAGGTCGGCGGTGACGTGCTCCACCCCCGCCGGCAGCTCGAGCTGGTACTCGAGGTCGTCGCCGGCGCGGACGAGGTTGACGTCGTAGCCCACCACCACGCGGTGGAGCTTCTTCGGCGCGATGGGGAAGACCCGGGCGTTGAACACGCCCGCGCCCGCCCACTCGAGCAGCGCCGGATCCACCGCGCGGCGCGCGGTCTCGGTGTAGGCGAGCGCGGCCTTCTCCTTGGGCACCACCCGCGCCTCGCGCGGCTCGCGCCAGGCGGCCTTGCGCCCCGAGAGGATCGCCTCGGGCGTCGTGCCCGCCGCCCGCTGCGCGGCCGCGGTCGAGAACGCGACCTTCTCGAAGTCGGCGGGGGCGGGCTTCTCCCACGCCGTCTCGCCGAACGCGAAGAAGTAGGGGCTCGCGCCGTCGGGGAGGCGGAGCTGGAAGGTCCCCTCGTACGACCGGTCGCGATCGTTCTCGAAGTACGCGTCGACGACGACGCGCGCCCGGAAGCCGTCGATGTCGACCTTGAGCTGCATCGCCCGCACCGGCAGGCTCTCCTTGTCGCCGATGGCGACGCGGGCGGCGTGGGCCGCCGCGCCCGCGCGCTTCCACGTCTTCGGCGAGTCCGACTTCTTGCCGCCGCTCGCCTTGCCCGGCGCGGCCTCGTCCTTGGACTTCTCCTTGGCCTCCGCCTTCATGTCGGCGGGGACCGGCGCCGAGGTCGGCAGCGTCGTCGCCGACGAGGCCGCCGAGGTCGGCGCGCCGTCCTTCTTGGAGCAGGCGCAGATGGTCGCGAGGACGAGCAGCGCGAAGACGCGGAGCTTTTCGGGCATGGGGCCTCTACGGATGGCGGGGGCGTTGGGTCTCCCACCGCGGTCGCAGCGTACCCGAACACCGGACCCCGCGCTTCCTTGGGAGCGAAGCCGCGCTTCGTGCTACCCCACGGCTCATGGCGGGCTCCACCCTGCGTGACGCGATCCCTCCCGTGTACGGCCGCCTGCTCGGGCCGCTCTTCGACGCGCCGGCGATCCCCGAGCCGCGGGCCACGTGCGACGACTGCGCGATGTGCGACAAGGGGCCGGCCGCGGGGGCGGTGGCGGGCGACACCTTCTTCTCCCCCGACCTCAAGTGCTGCACCTACCACCCCACGCTGCCGAACTTCCTCGTGGGCGCGCTCTTCGCCGACGCCGACCCCGCGCTCCACGAGGGGCGCCGCCGGGTGCGCGCCGCCATCGCCCGGCGCGCGGGCGTGAGCCCGGAGTGGGTCGGGCCGCCCCGCAAGTACCGGGTGCTGCTCGAGGCCGGCCGGGTGCGCGGCTTCGGCCGGGCCCGCGCGCTCGTGTGTCCGTACCTGGATAGTGGTCGCTGCTCGATCTGGCGCCACCGCGAGTCGGTCTGCAGCACGTTCTATTGCAAGTACGCCGGCGGGGCGAAGGGCAAGGCCTTCTGGATGGCCCAGAAGCACGTGATGGCGGGGGTCGAGGCGGCGCTCGCCCGGTGGGCGGCGCGCGCGGTCGATCCGGGCCTGCGCGAGCCCGAGGTGCCGCTCCTCGAGCTCACCGCCGAGGACCTCGACGACCTGCCGCCGAGGGACGCCGAATACGCCGCGTGCTTCGGCGCGTGGGTCGGGCGCGAGGAGGAGCTCTACGTCGCCTGCCACGAGCGCGTGGCGGCGATGACGCGCGACGAGTTCGCGTCGGTGATCGAGGCCGCGGAGCCGGTGGCCTCGCGGCTCGTCGAGCTCGGCGTCCACCACCAGGCGCTCGCCCAGCCCTCGCCGACGCCGCTCCTCGTCCTCAGCCCGCGCTTGCGACCGACGAAGGTGGACGGGGGCTACGCGGTGCGCCCGTACAGCAGCTACGACGCCCTCGTGATCTCGGACGATCTCCACGCGGTCCTCTCGGAGCTCCGGCCCGACGTGCCGGCGGCCGAGACGTTCGCGCGCCTCGAGCGCGAGCACGGCGTGGTGATGCCGCCCGAGCTCCTCCTCGAGCTCTGGAACCACGAGATCCTCGTGCCGCCGGAGGCGCCGGGCCCGGCCTCGCCGGACCCCGCCTCGCCGGTGGGCGCTCGCGGGACGTGATCGCCCGCGCGGCCCGTTCCCCGGGCCGCGGGCGCCGTGGTAACGTCCTCGTCTCGTCGATGGCGAGCGCCAAGAAGCGGAGGCCCCAGAAGCGCGGGCCCAAGAACAAAGAGGCGACGCGCGCGGCGCTCATCGCGTCGGGGCTCGAGCTCTTCGCGAAGCAGGGGCTCGACGGCCCGAGCCTCGACGACATCTGCGCGCACGCGGGGCTCACCCGCGGGGCGTTCTACGTGCACTTCGAGGATCGCGACGCGTTCTTGCACGCGGTGATGGATCGCGTCGGCCAGCAGATCGTCGACGAGCTCTTGCCGGCGCGCGCCGGCGGGTTCGCCGAGGCGGCGGCGCGCTTCGTGGAGGCGAGCGCGACGGGTCGCTACCCGCTGATGCCCGAGGGCGGCATCCGCCCCTACCAGCTCCTCGACGCGTGCGCCCGGTCGCCGGTCATCCGCGACCGCTACATCAAGCTCGTCGAGACGAGCATCGAGCGCGTCGCCGAGCTCGTCGCCGAGGGCCAGACCGCGGGGCTCCTCCGCCGCGACATCACCCCCACGCACGCGGCGACGCTCGCGCTCGCCCTCGTGGTGGGAGCGCAGACCCTCGCCGACCTCGGGATGCCGATGCCGCTCGTCGAGCTCGCCCCGAGCGTGGTGGGCCTCCTGGCCGCGCGCTGACCTCTCCCCTCTGCCCTCTGCCCGTGCCCGAGCCCGTGCCCGTGCCCGTGCCCGTGCCCCCGCCCGCGCCCGCGCCCGTGCCCCTGCCCGCACCCGCACGCGCGTCCGCGCCGCCCCGGCACCCCGAAATGTGCCGAAATGAGCGCCACCCGCGGCGCCGCGCGAGTCGCCGTGCTACTGCCCGAGCCATGCGCGCAACCTGGCTCGCCGCTCCGCTCCTCGTCGTCCTCGCCGCGGCCGCGTGCTCGAGCGGCGACGGGACGCCGCCGCCGCTCGACGGCGCGAGCAGCTCGGGCAGCTCGGGTGGATCGAGCAGCGGAGCGTCTCCCGACGCGGGCCCGGCGCCCGACGCCTCACCGCCGCGCGACGGAGGCGCCGACGCGCCGACCGGGGACGTGCGCTTCAAGATCCAGCTCGACTACCGCTTCGACAAGGCGGGGTTCTTCGCCGATCCCGTGCGCAAGCAGGCGCTCGAGGCGGCGTGCCGGATCTGGGGTCGCGCGCTGTCGTCGACGTTCCCGAACGTCCCCGCGGGCACGTTCGTGCTCACGCGCGATCCGCAAGTCCCCGCGCAGCCGGGCGGCACGTTCGCGATCGAATACGAGATCGACGACCTCGTGCTCTTCGTCGGCTCGGCCGATCTCGCGGGCTCGACCACCGGGATCTCGTCTCCGACGGCGGGGCTCTCGGGGGTCACCGACGCGACGCTGCGCGCCGCGCTCGATCAGCGCTACCACGGCCCCGCCTTCCAGCCGTGGACGGGCTGGGTCTCGTTCGACACCACGACCACGTTCCACTTCGACCCCGAGCCCGAGAAGGGCGCGCCCGTGCCCGCGGGGTCGATCGACTTCGTCTCGGTCGCGCTCCACGAGATCGGCCACGTGCTCGGCTTCGGGACGTCGGACGTCTTCAAGTCGAAGGTCACCGCCGGCGCGTTCACGGGGGCGAAGGCGCAGGCCCTCTTCGGCGGCCCGGTCCCGTTGGCGCCGGATCAGTCGCACGTGCCCAACGCGACGATGTCGGGAGGCGCGCGGCTCTTGATGGACGTCTCCGACGCGACGGGCACGCGGTACCTGCCGACGCCCCTCGATCGCGCGATGTTCGAGGACCTCGGCTGGACGTTCTGAGGGCGCCGTGACGCCGCGGGGCGGCGGGGGCCACGCCGCGGCTATCCCGGTCGAGAGTGCGGGCGACTCTGGGCGTGTCCCTGAACGGGTTCGGTCTTCCCGTGCCCGTGCCCGCGCCCGCGCCCGATCGGGTCGAACGGACGTTTCTGGTGGTCACTGCGCGAGCTTTCCATCGGGTCGGCGGCGTGCTCCGTCGGTCGCATCCCACGGGCACGGGCACGGGCACGGGCACGGGCACGGGCACGCGCGAGAGGAGAGCCGGCGTCGAGGGACACGACCCTAGTCTCGACGGGGATCGTCGGGGGCCTCGGGGCTCGGGGCGCGAGGCTCGGGCTCGGGCTCGGGGCTCGGGGGGCTCCGCTTCTTCTTCCGCTTCTTGGGCTTGGCGTCGATGGCGTCCGCGATGCGGTTGATCTTGTACTGGAGGTAGAAGCACCCGAAGAAGAAGACGGCGATCGACGAGACTCCGAGGTCGAGCCGCCGACGCTGGACCTCCTCGCGGAGGATCCCCGCGACGCGGAACCCGAGGATGAGCGCCGCCACCGCCACCGCCATGTTCAAGCTGTTCGTGACCGAAGGCGGCGCGTCGAGCGCGCCGAGGACGACGCCGCCGATCGTCGCCGCGACCGTCAGCCCCAGCACCGCGCGCGGGAGCGGCCCGAGCGGCTTGTCGGTCATCGCGTCGAGGAAGGGCTGCCGGCGCAAGAACCAGATCGACGGGTAGAGGCCGAGGGTGAGGATGGAGAGGCCGATCACGAGCAGGACCGGTCGGCGCTCGCTCGCGAACGACGACCGTCGCGGCGGCGGCGCAGCGGGCGCGTCGCGCGGCGGTGCGTAGGGGTTCGGCGCCTCCGGCGGCGCGTCCTCGCTCATCTCGCGCAGCGTGCCTGATGGAGCCCGTGTGATCCAGGGGCGGAACTTCCCGTGCGCACCGCGGCTCGCGCCAGCTCGCGAAGCGCTTGAGATCGTTTGAGGTTCAGCGGAGTAGTCAATTGTCCTACATTGGAATACGTATTGCTTGGACGGGGGCCATGCGTACCGCCCGTA
>JAEUKG010000062.1 GCA_016794325.1 Myxococcales bacterium
CGATACCGACTCCATACTCCACTCTCGAAGTCGGTCAAGCTGTCCGTGTTGCCGATGGGTCGAAGTTCACACTCGTCCGTCGGTTCGTCTTCGCGGCGCGTATGGGTGGCAGGCGAAGTCCGAGGGCGCTTCGTCGGGGAGCCGGCTCGGCGGCCGACTTCGCGCCGGCGGCGACGCACTCGAGGTAGTTTCGGGTGGGGGCCGGTCAGCCGCGGCGGCGGGTGAGGCCTTCTTGCGCGGTGGTGGCGACGAGCTCCCCGTGCTCGGTGAAGATGCGGCCACGCACGAGCCCGCGCGCGCCGTGCGCCGACGGGCTGTCCATGACGTGGAGGAGCCACCCGTCGACGCGCAGCGGGCGGTGGAACCACATCGCGTGGTCGAGGCTCGCGACCTGCATCCCCGGCGTGAGCCACGTCACCCCGTGCGGAAGCAGCGCCGTGGTGAGGAACGCGTAGTCGGACGCGTAGGCGAGGAGGTAGCGGTGGAGCTGGGGATCGTCGGGGAGCTGCCCCACCGTGCGCATCCACACCATGCGCGCCGGCTTCTTCGCCGTCGGCCGGAACGGGTCGTCCTCGGAGGCGACGCTCCGGATCTCGAAGGGGCGCTCGGCGGTGGCGCGCTCGCGGAGGCCCGGCGGGAGCTTGTGCGCGTGCGGGCGGTTCTTCTCCTGCTCGGTGGGGAGCGAGAGCGGCGGCGGCGCGCTCGGCATCTCGTCCTGGTGCTCGAAGCCCGGCTCCTCCACCTGGAACGACGCCGCGAGGTTGAAGATCGCGTGACCGCCCTGGACCGCGACCACGCGGCGCGTCGTGAACGAGCCGCCGTCGCGGCTGCGATCGACCTCGTAGACGATGGGGCGCCGCGCGTCGCCGGGGCGGAGGAAATAGGCGTGGAGCGAGTGCACGGGGCGGCTGTCCGGCACCGTCTGGGTGGCCGCCGAGAGCGCCTGGCCGAGGACTTGGCCCCCGAACACGTTGCCCCAACCGAGATCCTGGCTCTGTCCGCGGAAGAGGTTCTCTTCGATCCGCTCGAGGGCGAGGAGCTGCACGAGCTCGTCGAGGACCTGCGACATGGCCCGGCAGCATAGGCGATCGGTGCCGGTCCGCCCACCGTTGCGTGGCCCTTCGAGGGAAGCGAGACTCGGTCGCCGTCGTTCTGTCGCAGCGCCCGCGCCTCCCGCGCGCGGCGCGTCGCCGAGCCCCGAGGAAGAGAAGATGCCGTCGAACCGTGCTCGCGCTCCGTGGGTGATCGCCTTGGCCCTCGTCGCCGCCCTCGTCGGGCCCGGCTGCGGCGGCTGCTCGGCGCCCCCGCCCGTCCCCCTCGAGGTGTCGGAGTCGACGGGCCCGCTCGTCTTCCCGCCGCCCGACGACGGCTGGGCCGCGCGCCCGCCCATCCCCGCCGTCGATCAGTCACGGCTGGTCGGATCGGCCCGGCCGGTGCACGTCCTCGCCCCGCGCCTCGACGACAAGGGGAGCTTCGAGGTCACCGGCTCCACCATCGAGGTCGAGTACGACGAGCCGGTGGTCGACCCGGCGCGCGACGTCCCGAGCTTCACCGTCACCCCGCCCGTCCCGACGAAGACCGTGTGGGTGGAGTCGTGGAAGGCGCAGGTGCGCGCGGACCGCCCCTTCGATCCCGAGGTGACGTACACCCTCGAGCTCCCCGAGCGCACGGCGCCCGGGGGGCGGCCCGTCGCGGCGTTCAAGGGGTCGTTCGTCGCCAAGCCGCGGGTGATCGTCGCCGGCAAGGTGATCCACTACGTGCCCAAGCCCGGCGTCGCGCGGGTGGTCCACATGCGCTCTCCGTCCGAGGGCGCCGTCGGTCCCGCGAACAAGCTCTTCGTGCTCTACGACCAGCCCGTCGAGCTCGCCGTCGCCCGCCAGCTCGTGTCGGTGAAGACGGAGGCGGGCGCGGCCGTGCCGATCGCGCTGTCGCACCCGGCGGGGCCGACGTTCGAGGGCGAGAAGGTCGATCCGCGCAACGTCGTGCTCGTCGCGATGACGCCGATGCCGCCGGCCGGGACCGCCATCACCTTCGAGGCCAAGAGCCAACACCCGAAGGACGCGACGACGACGGCCGCGCTCACCGTCGCCAAGCCGCCGACGTACGACGGCGTCGAGTGCGGCGGCTGCGACAAGAAGGACGGCGCGCTCGTCGGCGACGCGACCACCGCCGTCACCTTCAAGTTCTCGAACCCCATTCGCCGCGCCGGGCTCAAGGAGAAGTTGCAGATTGCACCGACCCCGCGGAACCTCTCGGTCTCGACCTGGGATGGCACCGTCACGGTGGACGCGGCGTGGACCCCGCAGACGCGCTACCACGTCTCGGCGAGCGGGCTCGTCGACCGCTTCGGCTTCCCGGTCCCGCCGGCCGAGGTCGACTTCGTCACCAAGCCCCGGTCGGCGATCGCGGTGCTGCGTGAGGGGGTGCAGGTCCTCGACGACCGCGCGGCGCGGCAGTTCTTCGTCACCACCCGCAACGTCAAGGAGGGGGAGCTCAAGGTGTGGGCGGTCGCCGCGGACGCGGCGTCGATGTCGGCCGCCGTCGCGAGCGCTCGCGACAACGATCCCCCGTCGGCGAAGCCCGACCTCGTGATCCCGTTCGCGGGCAACCCCACGCCCGACGTCTACGTGGAGTCGCGCGTCGATCTCACGGGGAAGCTGACCCCGGGCCGCGCCTACCTCGCGCAGGTCGACATCAAGACGACCGCGAGCGGCGCCCCGCTGGGCACGTCGGTCGGCGTGCTCGGCTACACGGGCTACGCCTCCGGGAAGCCTTCGGTCCCGCTCCTCCTGATGGCCGACAAGACGACCCTGGGCGGCCACGTCCTCTGGGCCGGAAGCCGCGCGGTCGTCGTCGCCTATCGCCTCGGGACGGGCGAGCCGGCGCCCGGGGTCGACGTCGCCATCGGCAAGGCGACCGGAAAGACCGACGCGTCAGGCGCCGCGCTCCTCGAGGTGGGGGCGCCGAGCACGTCGGACGTCCTCGTCCTCGGCAGCGGCGCGGAGCGCACCGTGCTCCCGCTCACCGAGAAGCTCGCGGCGACGGCGTCCGCCCTCTACCCCGCGCTCACCTCGAGCGAAGCGAGCCCGAAGACCACGCTCGTCG
>JAEUKG010000063.1 GCA_016794325.1 Myxococcales bacterium
CGCCGCCCTCGCGGCCTCGACCTTCGCGAGCGGAGCCGCCGCCGACGGCCCCGTCACCCCGCCGCCGAGCCTCGGCGGCACGTGGGTCCCCGTCGAGTGCTTCAGGATGAGCGGCGACTTCCAGTCGTTCAACGTCAAGAACACCGCTGGCGGGACGATCCCGAAGGGCACCACGGTGCGCTGGACCGACGCCAACGGCAAGCCCGGGGCGACGCTGCTCGGGGTGGACCTCGCGCCGGGCGCCACCGCGAAGCTGGTCACCGGCCTGGGCCTGACGGCGACGTGCACCGCGCAGTTCAACGCGGGGCTCCCCGACCTGGTCGTGAAGTCGGTCGCCTGGACCAGCGACACGCACGTCGCGATCACGATCGAGAACAAGAACCTCTGGGTGGCGCCGGCCGCGTCGTTCAACGTGCGCGTGCAGTCGATGAAGTGCTTCGAGCAGCTCGTCGACGGCAAGGGCACGAGCGCGACGATCGGCAAGGGGGAGACGAAGACGCTGACGTTCCTCCTCGCGAAGGGCAGCGCGGTCTACCTCAAGGGCACGGTCGACACCGCGTCGCAGGTCATGGAGTCGAACGAGGACAACAACGACGCGACCTCCGTGGAGTACCAGACGTGCGCCCCGAAGTGAGGGCTCGGGCCTCGGGGTAGGGCCCTCACGGCCGGGGCGCTGTCGCGGGCGCGGTCCGGTCGGGGGCGTTTCAAGGGGTAGGTTCGCGTTCGCGTTCGCGTTCGCGTTCGGGGCCGGGGCTTGGGGCGGGGGGCTTGAGGCTGGGGGGGCTGGGGGCGTGGGCGAGGCGTGCGCTCAGTGGTGGGCGCAGGCGCTCGAGGCGCAGGTGCGGTCGAGTCGGACGGTGTAGAGGCGGGTCGTGAGGAGGTGCGCGGCGAAGAGGTTGATGGCGTAGTAGCCGCTTCGGCCGCTCCCCTTGCCCCAGTTGTTCATGATCACGAAGTAGGAGCGGAAGGGGTTCGGCGCGAACGGGTTGCCGCGCAGCACCGCGGCCACGATCGTCACGGCGTGACCGGAGCCTGGCACTGCTTCGTAGCGCGCGAAGTCGCAGCCGGCGACCTCGGGGGGCAGGTACCAGCCGAGGTCGGTCCCCACCGGGAGGTCGACGGGCGTGGGGACGAGCCCCGTCGCCGGCCGAATCGCGGTGATGTAGTCCATGCGGACGGGCAGCCCGCTGCGGAGCGTCGCGACCACGTCCTGGACGGCGGCGTCGAAGTCCACGTGGGGGATGGGCTCGAGCGTGAAGCCGGAGTAGGAGTGCGCGAGCGAGAAGGTCTGGTCCTTGAAGGGATCCTTGCCGACGTCGAGCGCCATGCGCGAATAGGCGCTGTACATGCCCGACGGCGCGCTCCCCTTGCCCACGCAGAAGCCGCTGTCCCAGTAGTTGTCCCTGCATCGGAGGACCGAGGCCCAGGGCTCCCACATCTCGACGCCGGGGCCTCCGGGGAAGGGGCCGATCTCGTCGGCGCGGAGCGCGAAGTACGGATCCTCCTCCTTGAAGGGCCACACCGCCTCGGGGAACGGCGGCCAGCGGATGACGTCGCCCTCGGTGCGGCTCCAGTCGGAGCCGCGCCCCTCGCGCGTGCCGAGCGAGGTGTAGAGGTGGGTGAGGCTCGCGCCGTGCGAGAGCGCGATGCGGCTCTCGGGGACGCCGATGGGGAGGCCGTCGACGAAGACGAAGCGCTCGCGGCCCTCGTCGTCCATGAAGCGGTTGAGCGCGCCCTCCGTCGCCTGCAGCTCGGCGTGCGTGCCGCAGGTGCCCTGCGTGTTCGCGCGACCGGCGCGGAGCGGGGTCATCGTGCCGTTGACGGAGACCGTCCGCGCGTCGCCCGGCGCCGCGGGGAGGCTCTCGAGCACGAACGGGTCGGCGGGCGTCGGGCACCCCGACGGCGAGCTCGCGCCGCCGCAGAGGGTGATCGATCGCGTGAACGCGTTGCCGTCGGCGCTGATCGCGCACGCCGCGCCGGGATAGAGCACCGTCGCGGTCGTGGGCGGCGCGAAGGGCTTGCCGTTCGGGCTCGGCGAGGGCTGCCCGCCGAGGGGGCGCGTGGGAGGCGGCGGGCCGTTGGGGAACGACTCGCTGACCGGCAGGCCCCACAGGGCGGCGAGCTCCTGCGGGCTCGGCGGGCGGTTCGGATCGCGCTGCACGATCTCCGTCGGCGCGACCGCGGCGCCCAGCGGCTGGGTGCGCAGGCCCGCGAGCTGCTCGCGCATCTTCGCCGTCGCGGTGACGGGGGAGAGCAGCGCGCCCTGGTTCACCTGGGCGCGGAGCGCGTCCACCGCCGCGTAGGCGCCGGGGGTGTCGGCGTTCGCGCCTCGCGCGAAGGCTCGCTCGACGACGGCGCGCGGGAGCTCGAGCGGCGGCGAGAGCTTGGTCACGGTCTGGAGCGGCGGGTGCTCGAGGAGGCGGAGCTTCGCGCCGTTCTTCGCGAGGAGCTTCTTCGACGCGAGATCGAACACGACGTCGACCGCGTCGCGAGCGTCGTGCTCGCGCGGCGAGAGGCGGTTGTCGAGCACGTCGCTCAGGTAGAGGGCCTCCGACGTCCTGGGCGGGCTGGGATAGACGTTCGCCTGCGGTGTGCCGAGGAGGAAGCTCGGCTGCCAGTCGCCGGTGGGGAACTTGGCGTGGCCGGGGTTCGCGATCTCCTGGAGCGCGGTGGTCTCGCGGACGACGCCGCGGCGCTCGACGTCGAGGCCGTAGCCGCCGAGGATCTCGGCCCCGCCGCCCCACTCGGAGATCGTCAGGCAGTAGGTGCCCGAGCACATGTAGCTCGTGAGCCACCGCAAGCCGACGCTGCCCCGCGAGGGGAGGAGCTCGACCTCGGCGATCGCCGTGCGCCAGGGCGTCTGGATCGCGATCAGGCGGCCGGGGTAGGCGACGTGACGCCGAGGCGACCCGAGGTCGATCTCGGCGCGGTCGACGGGCCCGAAGATCGCCTCCGCCCTCGCGGGGTCGAGGTGGGCGCCGTCCGGCTCTGTCCCCACCGGGATGGTGCGGGTCGCGGTCGCGACGGCGGCGGCGAGCGAGTCGCCCATCCACGCCGTCATCGAGGTGATGGTGCAACCGAGGTCGGCGCTCGGCCGGTCGTAGCGCTGCTTGACGTCCACGAAGACGAGCCGCTTCGGCCGGTCGACGTACGCGACGCTGGTGCGGAGCTTGGGCCCGCAGCTCGTCTCGAGCCCGAAGTCGGCCCCCGCCGGCGCGAACGCGTAGCGGAGCTTCACCCGCAGCCACCCCGGCTGCAGGCCCACCACGTCGAGGATCTCGATCCGAGGCGCGGGCGTGAACGCCTCTTCGGACACCTCGGTCGCGTCTTCGTGCACGGCGCCCCCGCACGCCGCGCCGAACGCGGCGAACGCGCCGAGGGGGAGGACCGTGAGGAGCGAGCTGCGTCGGACGGTGGAGAGCCGCATGGGGCGGTTCTCCCACGCGCCACCTCGCGCAGCCATAGGCAGTTGAGGCGCTGGCGGCGGGGGCCCCATCCGGGGGGGGTTCGCGCAGCAAGCGTCGAGCTCGGTCGAGGCGGAGCTCGCTCAGGGGGCGTCGCTCTCGGCGGGCGGAGGCGTCGGCGTGGGCTTGGGGGTTCGGTGCTTGGGGCGGAGGGTGACGCGGATGTCGGTGGGGCTCAGGCTGTTGAGGGCGCCGCTGAAGGCGTCGACCGCGACGCCGACGCCGATGAGGATAGGGATGACGAAGAGGATGTTGGCGAAGGTCGCGCCCGAGATGCTCTGGCCGACGCCGACGGTCTGGGTCTCGTAGCCGTCGGCCTCGACGTGGACCGTGAGCGCGCGCTTCTTGGACACCTCGACGCTCGTCGGAGGGCCCTTGTAGAGCTCGGCGCCGGAGGTGTCGCGCACGGTCACATCGGCGTCCGAGGGGCTTGCCGACACCGACAGCGTGGTCTTGCTCCCGGTGAAGATGGTCGCGCATCCGGACAACGGCAGCGACGCGAGAGAGAGAGAGACGGAGAGGAGGGCAGAGAGGAGGCGGGCGAGCTTCATCCCTCCACCCTGCGCTCGCACCCCTCGTGATCCGGTCGCACGAATAAGCGGGAGTGAACGCCCGTTCGGCGTCCGCACCCGTCGTGACCCCTCCGGCGCGACCGTGCCGATCGACGGGTCTCGGCCTCGTGGTGGTGGCGCGGAAGGGCAGCTTTGCCGGTGTCACCCCGGCGCGCGCGCGGCGGCCTCGAGGATCGCGCTCGTGGGGGTCGTGACGAGCTCGGCGGCGGTCTTGCCGAGGGCGCGCGTCGCGCGGTCGGCGAGGTAGGTGCCGGCGCGCAGGCCGACCCAGCGCCGGCCGTCGGGGTGTCGGCCGTAGAGCCAGAGCGAGACGTCGACCTTCGGCGGCAGCGCCTCGAGCTCCTTCACCCAGCGCGCGGCGCCCTCCGGGTACTCGCCCCACGCGGGCTTCGCGCCCGCGCTGTCGCGCTCGAACGCGGTGGCGAGGCCCTCGGCGACCACGTGATCGAGGAGCGATCGTCGCGGCAGCGCGGCGTCGCGCACGAGGTGGTGGAGCTCGTGGAAGAGCGTGAAGCGGAGCTGCGCCCGCGCGGTCGCGATCACCGCGCCCTCGCGCGTCGCGTCGACCACCCACGCGACGGCGTCGGGCGGGTACGCGGTCGCGGTCTCGCCGGTCTCGGGGATGACGTCGGTCCCCGCGCTCACGCGCAGGACGAGCCTCGTCGCCAGCGCGGGCAGGAGCGGGCGCACCTCGGCGACGGCCCCCTCGGCGCAGCGCTCGATCGCCGCCCGCTCCTCGCGCGAGAACGCGCGGCCCCCGTCATACTCGAACGCGATCCCCCGCGACCGGCACCCGCCCCCCAGCGCCGCGACGCCGATCGCCCACGGCAGCGCGAGCGCCCCTCGGCGTCCGATCACGAACGGCGCCGCGCTCTGCCGGCTGGACACGCCCCCGACGCTACCGCACGCCGCGATCCGACGGCAACGCCGGGCCGGGGGTCGGTCACATCGGCGCCGCGCGCGCGACTCATGGAGCATGCCGCGCGCCGTGTTCGTGCTCGTCGCCCTGGTCGTGAGTGGGTGCGTGGGGGCCGGTTGCCACCGGGGCCCGCGCGAGGAGCAGCGCGCCTCGGGCGCGCCACCGACCCCGCCGCCCGCTCCGCCACCCCCGCCACCCCCGATGATGGAGGAGGTCGCGGTCGCGGGCGATCTGCCCGCGTACGCGCTCCGCAACGGGCGCGCGCACGGACGGCTCTACGTCTTCCTCGCGGGGATGTGCGCCCATCCGCTCGGGTATACCCAGTCGTTCCAGTGGGCGGCGGCGGCGCGCGGCGACCTCGTCGCGGTGCAGGGGGACGTGCCCTGCAGCGCGGACGGAGCGCTGCGGCGCTGGTCGAGCGATCTCATCGGCACGTCGAGGCGCATCGACGCCGCGATCCGCGCGGCAGGCCTCGACGCGACGCGCGAGATCGTGCTCATCGGCTACTCGCAGGGCGCCGAGCGCTCGGAGCACCTCGCGGCGCGCTGGCCCGATCGGTACACGCGCGCGGTGCTCATCGCGGGTCCGATCGTCCCATCCCCCGAGCGGCTCGGTCGGCTCCGCGGCGCGGTGCTCATGGCGGGCGATCGCGATCTCCAGCAGCCGATGCTCGAGGGGCGACGCCGCCTCGCGGCCGCGCGCGTCCCCGCGCTCTTCGTCTCCCTGCCAGGCGCGCGCCACGGCGACATGGGTCAGACGCCCGAGGCGAACATGGCGACCGCCTTCGACTTCCTCGACCAGGTGCCGCCGAGCTCGCCCGTCGCTCCGCCGTGAGGTTGGAGGTTTCGCGGCCGAGTTGGCACGGTTCTTCCGATTCATCACCCCTCTAGGGTGATGACCCTGGGTCATGCGTGACCCCCCTCTAGAACGGCTATGCCGATTGATGGGTCTCGGCCTTGTGATGGTGTCGCGGATCGGTAGTCTCGCTCATGAGGGAGTGGGTCGCGCGCGAGCCGCGAGCGCTGAACGGCGCTTCAGTCGTGGTTATTCGTGGGACCCGTTGGCCGAGGGGAGCGTCGTTAGCTTGGAGCGAAACGACGAGGGGAGAGCCGATGCAGGGGACGCGACGAGCGACGACGAACGATCGATGGCGAGGCCT
>JAEUKG010000072.1 GCA_016794325.1 Myxococcales bacterium
GAGCGAGCACGTTCGAGGACACGGGGCTCGGGCTCATCGCGACCGCGGCCGCCCCGGTGACGATCACGCTGGGCGCCCTCGCCCTCTTCATCATCCTCTTCTTCATCATCTACTTCTCGAACAGCTGCGGCCGCTGAGGCGGCGCCGGAGCGTCTTCGGCGACTCCCACCCACCCTCGTGCGCGCGGCTCCGGCTCGTCCAGAGTCGAATTCGGGACTCTTCACCGCTTGCGCTGGCGGCCGAGCCAAGCTCTGATTCCATGGGGCGTGTTGTTTCCTGGAGACATCGTCGGGGGTGAATACCGCGTGGTCCGCGTCGTGGGCCAAGGCGGCATGGGCGCCGTCTTCGAGGGGGAGAGCCTGCGGACGAGCGCGCGCGTCGCCATCAAGATGATGCACGCGAGCTTCGCCGAGGAGCCCGAGCTCGTCGCCCGGTTCGAGCGCGAGGCGCAGGCCGCCGCGCGCATCGGCTCCGAGCACATCGTCGACGTCCTGGAGATGGGCGCGCTTGCCGGCGGCGATCGCTTCATGATCATGGAGTTCCTCGAGGGCGAGAGCCTGCACGCGCGCATCCACGCCCGCGGGCAGCTGCCGCCGATCGAGATCGCCGAGCTGTGCTCGCAGCTCCTCCGCGGGCTGTCGGCCGTGCACGCCGCGGGGATCATCCACCGCGATCTCAAGCCCGCGAACGTCTTCCTCGTGCCCCAGGAGGGCGGCGACTTCGTGAAGATCCTCGACTTCGGGATCTGCAAGACCAAGCCCGCCTTCGGCGCCAAGGAGGCGCGCACCGCGGTCGGGAGCCTCCTCGGCACCCTCCCCTACATGGCGCCGGAGCACTTCGAGCACGGCTCATCCATGCTCGACGAGCGCGCCGACATCTACTCCGTCGGCGTCATCCTCTACCGCGCGGTGACGGGCCGCCTCCCCTACTCGGCCTCGACGGTGATGGACCTCGTGATGCAGATGCGGGCGGGGGCCGCGCCGCACCTCTGCGACGTTTCCCCCGAGGTGGACCGCAGCTTCGCCGACGTGGTCGACCGGGCGATGGCGTGGTCGGCCGACGATCGCTACCCGACCGCCGACGACTTCCGCCACGCGCTGACGTCGTGGATCCGCGCGACGTCCCAGATCGATCGCATGCTCGTCGAGTTCCTCGACACCCCGCCGGCGCCGCCGCCGAAGAGCCCCGGCAGCGCGATCCTCGGCGTCGCGAAGGTCGTGAAGGCTCCGGCGGTGCGCGAGCGCGCGGTCCACGTGAAGGAGATCGACGCGACGTCGCCGCGGAGCCGCCCCGCCGGCGCGCGGCGCGCCGAGATCACGCCGACCGAGCGGCGCGCCCACGCGGCCCGCGGGCCCACGCGGCCGCCGCCCCTCGCGCGCCCGCCGACCCCGCACGCGACCGGGGCGAGGCCGGCCCCTCGTTCGGCCGATCCCGGGCCGGCCCCGCCCGGGCCGCGCGCCGAGGTCACCGAGCCGCTCTTGCCGAACCTCGCCCAGGTGCCGGGGATGCGCGAGCAAGCGCCCACCATCAACGCCGAGGCCGAGATCGCGGGGCTCGCGGCGCGGATGACGGTGGAGGACCAGACGGTGCAGACCGGCCGCACCGCCAAGCGCAAGCGAGCCCCGACGTTGTCGAACGAGGATCCGACGATGCAGCGGCGACGCCGCGCGCGCACGAAGCCGAGCGACGACGACGACATCCCGGTCGAGGTGGAGCTCGAGCCCGACGCCGAGCCCCGCACCGTCACCGTCAAGGTGTCGCGCAAGAAGTAGGCGGCGCGGCGCCCGACTGGCCCGGGCCACCCCTCGAGTGGCCGGGCCAGGGCGCGGCGCCCGCAACTCGGCGAAATCCGTCGGGCGGCGCCCGGCACGGTGATCGCAATGGCGCCCGGCGTGGGGCGCGCTGGGCGCCCCCGTTCCCAGGAGGCTGATCATGCAAGCGAGCAACCACACCCCCGCGAAGACCCCCGCCAAGACGGCGTTCACGATCGTCGAGTCGAACGGCAAGTCGTTCTGGCTGAAGATCGGCGCCGCGTTCGTGAACCGCGACGGCTCGCTCCAGGTCCGGCTGGACGCGCTCCCCGTCAACGGGGTGCTCCAGCTCCGCGACTACGAGTCGCGCGAGGACTACCTCGCGCGACGCGCGGGGAGCCAGCAAGCGCTCTCCAACGTCGGCCTCGGTGAGGTGCCGGAGTTCGGCTCCACGTCGGGCCTCCGCGCGAACGGCCACAGCGGTGCGGCGGCGTCGGACGACGTCGTTCCGTTCTGAGGCGCGCGGTGACGCGCGTGAAGGCCGCGCTCGCGGCGGCGGTCGGTCGGGCGCGCGACAGCGGCGCGCTCGGCCCCGTCGCCCGGGTGGGCGTCCTCGTCCTCGCGATCGGAGCGTTCGCGGCGATCGGCTCGGTGGCGGCGCGTGGGGACACGCGCGCCGCCGCCGCCGCGGCGTCGGCCTCGTCGCCGGCGCCGGCGCCTCTGCCCCTCGCGACGGTGAGCGCGAGCGCGGAGGCGGCGCGTGACCCGCCGCCTCCGCCCGCGGGCGGGATGCGCGGGAGGGCGACGCCCGACGATCCCGTGTACCTCAACACCGCGACCGTCGAGGACCTCCAGCGGCTCCCCGGAGTGGGGCCCAAGAAGGCCTCGGCGATCCTCGCCTTCCGGAAGCGCGTGGGGCGCTTCCGCCAGGTCGACGAGCTGATGCGCGTGCGCGGAATCGGCCGCGGCGCGATGAAGAAGCTCCGGCCCGTCGTGCGGCTCGATCCGCCCTCCGAAGGGATGGACGGCGGCGCCGGTCGGACGTAGAAGAGCGAGCGCGTGGCCCCCCACACCACGAGCACGCCGGGTTCCGCCGCCTCCGCCGCCCGCCCGCGCGGCGCCGCCCTCGCCTGCGCGGCCGCGCTCGCGCTGGGGGCCGCCGCGTGCGGGCGCGCGTGCGCGGCGGATCCTCCGGCCCGCCCCGCGGCGACGCGCGGGGCGAAGGCGGACGTCGCGGACGCGGAGGCGGGGGCGGCGAGCGACGCCGGGCGCGCGCCCGCGCCTCCCGCCGACGGCCGCGAGACCGAGGGGCAGATCGACGGCGAGAGCTACCGGATGCGCCTCTTCGGATACGACCTCGCGTCGACCGAGCTCTCGATCGTCGACGTCGAGATGAAGAGCGACCTCGCGCCGGTCGTCTCCGCCGACGCCCGCGCGCTCTTCGCCACCAACGGCGGCTTCTTCGGCAAGCAGAACGAGCCCGTCGGCCTCGCCGAGTCGGGGAAGAAGCGGCTCGCGGGGTTCTCGCGCGCGATGTCGGGCGGCGTCGTCACCGTCGACGAGGGGCGCGCGTCGCTCACCTCCACCGAGTCCTTCGATCCCGCGGCGCGCCACGACTTCGCGCTCCAGTGCAAGCCGCGGCTCGTCGTCGCAGGAGCGGTGAACATCCGCAGCGACGACGGCAAGCGCGCGGAGCGCACCGCGCTCTGCCTCCGCCGGGGCGGGCGCGAGGTCGTCTTCGCGCTCGTCGTCAACGCGCAGGGGGGCCCCTCGCTGCTCGCGACGGCGAAGCTCCTCGCAGAGGTGGGGTGCGAGGACGCGCTGAACCTCGACGGCGGCCCGTCGACCGGCGCCGCCTGGCGCGAGGGCGCCCTCGTCCAGAGCGCCCCGCCCCGCGGCGGAATTCGGCACGCGGTCGTGGTGCGGAAGAAAGCCGAGCCATGACGCGCCGAACCGCGGGCTCGCCCACAATCTCCCCACAGCAAACGCAGCGCTTTTCCACAATGGGTACGCGCAGTTAGCGCTTGCGAGCGGGCGCCTGTGGGCTTACACCCCGCGCCTATGAGGCAGACCAAAGTCGACCAGGCGCTCGCCGCCGCGGAGGAGATGTTCGAGGGGGATCCGCAGCGCGCCGAGGTGATCGCGCGCGCCCGTCGCTTCAAGGCGAGCTGGGTCGAGCTGGCGGAGGCCCTCTCCGAGGTCCGCCAGAGCGGGCGGTACCGCGACTGGGGCTACGAGACCTTCGAGGCGTACGCGCTCAAGGAGCTGCACCTCAAGCAGGAGACGGTCGACAAGCTCACCGGCAGCTACGCGTTCTTGCGCAAGCGCGCCCCCGAGGTCCTCTCGCGCGACGGCGTGAACCAGCCGATCCCGACGTACCACGCGATCGACTTCCTCCGGCGCGCCGAGGAGAAGGAGGACGCCCCCGAGGAGGTCGTGGGCGAGATCCGCAAGCGCGTCATCGACGACTGCGCGACCGCGCCCCAGATCACGAAGCAGTTCAAGGAGACCATCTTCCCGGTGTCGGACGCGGAGCGGAAGAAGCGCGACGCCGCCGGCCTCAAGAACGTCGGCACGCGCCTGCGCGACCTGCTCGCCGAGACCCAGGCGCTCCCGCGCAAGGTGGCCGTCGAGACCAAAGATGCGATCGACCGCATGCTCGAGGCGCTCGACGCCGAGAAGAAGAAGGACGACGACCGCGAGGAGCGCGCCGCCTGAACGGCGCCTCAGCCCGCCGCGGCGAGCGCGCCCTCGAGGCGGCGCACGAGGGCGCGCACCTCGGCCGCGTAGTATTTGTATGATACACGGTTTGCGATGAGGGCGGTGGACACCGGCTTGACGGTCTCCACGATCGCGAGCCCGTTCTCGGCGAGGGTCGTGCCCGTCTCCACGATGTCGACGATGACGTCGGCGAGGCCGGTGACGGGCGCGAGCTCGACCGAGCCCTGGACGTAGACGATCTCGGGCTGGACGCCGCGCGCGCCGAAGTGGGCGGCGGCCGAGCGCGGGTACTTGGTCGCGACGCGCGGGCGGCCCCCCGGCGGCGGCGCGCCCACCGGCCCCGCGACGACGAGGCGGCACACGCCGATGCCGAGGTCGAGTGGGCGGTAGACGTCGGGCTCGCGCTCGTCGAGGACGTCGCGCCCGCAGACGCCCAGATCGGCCGCCCCGTACTCCACGTAGGTGGGCACGTCGTCGGGCTTGAGGAGCAGGAAGCGGAGGCCGCCCGTGTCGCGGACGAGCGAGCGGTCGTCCGACAAGAGCCCCGCGGAGTCGATGCCCGCTCGCGCGAACAGCGCGACGAGCGGCTTGAGGATGCGGCCCTTGGGCACGGCGACCACCAGCGGCCGCCCCAACGGCTCCGCGCGCGGGTCAGTCAAAGGCGCCCTTCACCCGCTCGATGTCG
>JAEUKG010000099.1 GCA_016794325.1 Myxococcales bacterium
GAGGAGGATCCCCATGAGGTGGCGGGCCTTGTGCGAGCCCGAGACGTCACCGGTCTCGTCCTTCACCCAGAGCTCGAGCCCGGGCGCCCCGATCGCGCGCTCCAGCGCCGCGGCGCGGTGGGTCTTCGTGACGCGGAAGCCTCCGCCGTCGATCGCGGCGATCGCGCGCTCGAGGGAGGCGACGCGCGCGACGTACGCGGCGTCGCTCATGCCCTCGCGCGTCGCGAGCGCGTGCGCCGCCGACAGCGCGCGGTAGCGGAGGAACGGGTCGTCCTCCGGGCCGGGGGAGAACGTCGTGCGCGGGGACCGCACGCGCGCGAGCACGTGATCGACGCCGACGCCCGTCGCGGCCCGCGGGCACCGGAACGGCAGCGGCTCGGCGCGGCTCGGTGTCGTCTCCGCGCCGCAGCCCGTGCAGCGGAAGAGGAGACCGTCCGCGGTCACGCGCCCCGGACCTGGCGGTTGAAGTCGGCGATGCGCTCGTCCCAGATCGGGAGCTTGTCGCGCAGCTTGCGCCAGAACGCCTGATCGCGGCGCGCCTCGAACTCCTCCACGCTCACCCCCTGCTGCTCGACCCAGGTGAAGTAGCCGAGGTTGAAGATGCGCTTGCGATCGACGTGCGAGAGCTCGGCGAAGTGATCGACCGTGACCCCCGCCATGTGCTGGCCGAAGATCTCCGCCGCCGCGACCGCGTCGAGCTTGCCGCCGAAGCGGCTCGCGAGGATGCGCTCGCGCTCGCTGCCGTACATCGCGGCGCCGTCGGTCGCGATCGTGACGACGACGTCCTCGGGGCCGAGATCGAACCAGCGCGCGGTCTTGATCGCGGCGATCACGTTGCAGATCCCGGAGAAGCCGAGCGAGGCGAGGCCGTCGACGTCGGCGTCCGAGAGGCCCTTGCGGGACTTGAGGTACTCGCGCCCCGCCGGGTGGGAGAAGAGCACCTCGAGCGAGTCGGTCGCCGCGTCCGACACCGCCGTCGCCACGTCGGTGTTCATGACGTTGTGGATGTAGGGGATGTGCTTGTCGCCGATGCCCTGGATGTTGTGGGCGCCGAAGCCGTTCTCGAGCATGGTCGGGCACTCGAGCGCCTCGACCGCCACGATCTTGGTGCCGAAGCGATCCTTCAGGTGATCGCCGGCGCCGATCGTCCCCGCCGATCCGGTCGCCGACACGAAGGCGCGCAAGCGCAGCTCCGGTCGGCGCGCGTGCATCGACTCGAACACGTGGGCGAGCGCGCGGCCCGTGATCTCCTGGTGCGCGAGGTGGTTCGCGAGCTCGCAGAACTGGTTGAAGATCACGTTGTGCGGATCGCGGTCGAGCCGCGCGCACTCGTCGTAGATCTCCTTGACGTTGCTCTCCGAGCCCGGCGTCTTGACGATGTCGGAGGGGTCGGCGACCCACCGCTCGAGCCACTCGAAGCGCTCGCGGCTCATCTCCGCCGGCAGGATCGCGACGCCGCGGCACCGCATGATGCGCGAGATGGCGACGCCGCCGCGGCAGTAGTTGCCGGTCGAGGGCCACAGGGCGCGGTGGCCCGCGGGATCGAACTGCCCGGTCACGACCCGCGGCGCGAGGCACGCGTACGCGGCGAGCACCTTGTGGGCCTCGATCATCGGGAAGTTTCGCCCGAGCGCGACGACGATCTTCGCCTTCGTGCCGGTGACGGCCTCGGGCAACACGACGTGGTCGGGCACCTCGAGGCGGGTGCGCCGATCGGGGCCGTTGTACCAGTTCACCCGGTAGAGGTTCAGGGGGTGCGCCTCGTCGGGCCCGACGCTCGCCAACCCTTCTCGGATAGCCGACGGGATCGTCCACGGCGCGGCGAGCTCCGCGAAGGTCGGGAGCGTGATCTTCGCCTCGCGGAACCACGCGACCGTGTTCGCGAAGACTTTGCGGTCGACGATCTCCGTCTCGAGTCCGAGTCGTGCCATGGCGTTTTTTCCCGCGCTCCCTTCGAGTCGATCCCCATGATCGGCTCGCTTCGGACGTTTGCGCAAGCGCAGGAACTGCGCGTGTCCGCAGCACGTCGCGGGGCTAAGATCGACTCACACGGCGAGACGAGAAGCGCGAGGGTGAGCCCATGGTGGTCGAGCTCAAGTTGAACGGCAGGGCGGTGAGCGTCGAGCCCGCGCCCCACGAGTCGCTGCTCGAGACGCTGCGCGAGCGCCTGGGCGACACGTCGGTCAAGGACGGCTGCAGCCCGCAGGGCCAGTGCGGGTGTTGCCTCGTCCTCGTCGACGGTTCGCCGAAGGTGAGCTGCGCGACGCACGTCGACCACTGCGGCGGCAAGGAGATCGTGACGCTCGAGGGCCTCCCGGAGAGCGAGCGCGACATGCTCGCCCGCGCGTTCGCGGCGGCCGCCGGCATGCAGTGCGGGTTCTGCACCCCGGGCATCGCGCTCCGCGCGAAGCACTTCGTCGATCACCACCCTCCCCCCGCGCGCCCGACGCGCGAAGAGATCGCGAAGGCGATCGACGTCCACCTCTGCCGCTGCACCGGGTACGCCAAGATCCTCGACGCGATCGAGCTCTACGCCAAGATGCGCCGCGGCGAGGCGACCGCGCCCCCGCTGGAGGACGGGGGCGTGGGCAAGCCGCTCGCGCGCTACCGCAGCCGCGAGCTCGCGCTCGGGCAGCGGCCGTACGTCGCCGACATGAAGCGCGACGGGATGCTGCACGGGGCGCTCGCCCTCTCGCCGCACGCCCGCGCCAAGGTGATCGCGGTCGACACCACCCGCGCGAAGAGCCTCCCGGGCGTGCGCGCCGTCGCCACCGCCGCCGACGTGCCGGGGCAGCGCTGGTACGGCCTCCTCCACGACGACTGGCCCGGCTTCGTGGCCGTCGGCGAGGAGGCGCGCTGCGTGGGCGACGTGATCGCCGCGATCGCCGCCGACGACGAGGCCACCGCGCGCGCGGCCGCCGCGCTCGTCG
>JAEUKG010000112.1 GCA_016794325.1 Myxococcales bacterium
GATGCATCGCCTCACGCTCCGTCGGCGCCATCCGGAGCTCCGCGCAGACGAGATCGAAGCCAAGCTACAGGCCTGGCTCGCCGAGCGCCCCGGCGCAGAGCTCGGCGACGGCGAGGGCACGCCGAGGGCGCCGATCCCGCCCCCGATCCCATGACTGACCTTCGGCTTGGATCGGATCGCGGCGTCTTGGATCTGTTGTTCGCGTCCTCGGGGATCGAGCCGGAGATCGTGCCTGACGCTGAGGTCCTCGAGTTGCTACCCGGGGTGCATGCCCCGGTCGCTCGGGTGCCGCACCTCATGGCGCAGAAGCTCCTCGCTCGTGACGATCGGAGCCGGCCTCAGGACATCGCGGACCTCACGCGCTTGCGAGAGGTGGCCACGCCGACGGAGCTCGACGAGGTGCGGGCCCTGCTGGAGCTCATCGAGACTCGAGGATTCAACCGGAAACGCCCGCTACGCGAGCATCTGAGGGCCTTCCTCGAACTGGTCCGTTGACGTCGCGAGCTCTGGCGCGCCGCCGCCACGGCAAGCGTCGCGTCGATCATCGGCGAGCGGGCGGGGCGAACGGTGAGATCCGCCTACGGCGGCGGCGGCGGCTGGCAGGTCTTCTTCGTGTCGCCCGGCTCGCACGAGAGGCCCGCGCAGCACAGGGGGAACTCGGCCCCGCACTGCCCGCCGGCCGGGGTGCAGACCCCGCCCTCGCTGCCGTCGGCGCCCGAGTCGACGACCCCGCCCGACGACGAGCTGCTCGATCCTCCCGAAGAGGAAGAGGAGGACGACGACGATCCCGCGAGGTTGACGGTGTATTCGATCGACGGCGGCTTGTCGGTGGGGCCACCGCTCCCCTCGTAGAGGTTGCTGGGCTGCAGAGTGTACTTGCCGCCCTCGCCCCTGCCCCCGCCCGCCCGCTTCCACGTGACGCTCCACACACAGGCTTGGCGGGCGTCGTCCTTCTTCCCCGCCGTCCAAACGCCGGTCGCACACGGGGTTTGGCTTGGGTCGTAACCCCCGCACTGCCGCGGCGATCCAGGGGGATTGGGTTCCCAGAGCTGGAGAATCCGCTGATCGCACTTCTCCGGAAGCTGCTGATCCGTCCCGGCGCCCACTCTTACGAGCAGGAACGTCGTGGTGTCCCCGACGTTGGCGCTGGCCGGCTCAGCCTTGAGCACCAAGTTGGCGCCGCCCTGCGTCGTCGTGGAGCTGCACGCCCCCAGGTACGCGGCGACGAAGGGGACGCAGGTGAGGGCGGTGAGCGCCACGATCTGGTGAGCCAAGCGCTTGTGGGCGTGCTTCATGGAGGTTCCTTCCCCTGAGACGAGCCATCTCGAATGGCGCCGCGCGAGGGGCGCCGACTCGTACCTGGAACTTCCAGCAGCGCGATGCCACGCGCGGCGTAGCAACGCCGATCTCGGCGCGAGGCACGGCGGGCGCGCGTAGCGATGCTACGTCGCGCGTAGCAACCGCGGGGCTCGGCGCGGTTGTGGTATCTCGGTGCCGAGCGGGGCGATGGGCGCGAAGACCGATCTACTCCTGGTCGAGGACGACGAGACGCTGTCGGGGGTGCTCGCGCTCCACCTCGAGGCGGCGGGCTATGCGGTGCGCGCGGTCGAGGACGGCGCCGGCGCCCTCGCCTCGTGCGAGGCGGCGACGCCCGACGTCGTGCTCCTCGACGTGATGCTCCCCGGGAAGTCCGGCATCGAGGTGTGCCAGGAGCTCCGCGCGCGCTACGGCGCGCGCATGGGCGTCGTCATCCTCACCGCGCTCGGCTCGGAGCCCGACGTGGTGGTGGGGCTCGACGCCGGCGCTGACGACTACGTGGTCAAGCCGATCCGCCCCCGCGAGCTGATCGCGCGGCTGCGCTCGCTCACCCGCCGCCTCACGCTCGCGCCCGCCTCGGAGAGCCGAGCGCTCGTGTTCGGGCCGCTCCGCGTCGACGAGGACAAGCGCGAGCTCGACGTCCGCGGCGCGCCCATCCACCTCACCGCGACCGAGTGGGATCTGCTCTCGTGCCTGGTGCGCGAGCCGAAGCGCGTGTTCTCGCGGGCGGCGCTGCTCGAGCGGGTCTTCGACACCACCCACCGCGGCTACGCGCGGAACGTCGACTGCCACGTCGCGCGGCTGCGGCGAAAGCTCGAGGCGGCGAAGGTGGTCGGCGCGATCGAGACCGTGCACGGGGCCGGCTACCGCTTCGTCCCGCCCGCATGAGCCCCCTCGTCGACAGCGCCGCCCACCGGTCGCTCTCGCGCCGCGCCGCGCTCTACTCCGGGACCACGACCGCCGTGATCGGCCTCGTGCAGGCGCTCGTCTTCCACCCCGAGGGGCCCGCGCAGATCTTCGTGGCCGCGCTGCCGTTCTTGGTGTGCACCCCGATCACGTTCTTCCTCACCCGCGCGATCGCGCGAAACCGCGCCAAGAACCTCACCGAGACGTACCTCCGCTTCCAGCGCGGCGACCTCGGCGACGACGTGCCGCTCCTCACCGATCCCGAGTTCCGCGAGACGCGCGAGCTCTTCGTGCGCCTCGCGCGCGAGCTGCACGCGGCCCAGCGCCTGCTCGAGCGCCGCGACGCCGAGCGCCGTCGCCTGTTCTCCGACGTCGTGCACGAGATCGGGACGCCCGTGTCGTCGCTCCTCGGCCTCTCGGAGGCCCTCGAGAGCCCGACCTTGCTCCGCGACGACGCGACCCGCGCCAAGGTGCTCGCGTCGCTGTCGCACGAGAGCGAGCGCCTCGCGCGCTTCGTCGAGGACCTGCGCGACATCGCCCAGCTCGACGACCCCGACCTCACCGTCCACACGGTCCCCACCGACGTCGACGAGCTCACGCGCGAGGTCGTGGAGCGGATGAACCGAGTGGGCCCGAGCACCAACGGCGACGGGCGGATCGTCTGCGAGGGGACCGCCCCGCTGGTGGACGTGGACCCCGGACGCTTCGAGCAGATCCTGGTGAACCTCCTCCGGAACGCGCTCCGCTACGCCCCCGAGCCCGCTCCCGTCTGCGTGCGGCTCGCGGCGACGGGGGAGCGCGTGAGGCTCGTCGTCGAGGATGGCGGGCCGGGGGTCCCCGAGGCGGAGCTCGCCCACCTCGGCGAGCGCATGCGCCGCCGCGACACGTCGCGGACGCGCAAGCTCGGCGGGACCGGTCTCGGCTTGTCGATCGTGTCGGCCATCGTCGCCAAACATCGGGGGAAGCTCGTCTTCGACCGCTCGCCGCTCGGCGGCCTGCGGGTGACGATCGAGCTCTGACTGCGGGCGACCCGCCGCAATTCTTGCACGCGCGCGTCGCCACAAAACCACAACAGCCGCCGGCGCGAGGGCGTGGCATCTTCTACGCATGGAGCCTGAGGCGATGAGCCACGGCGGGCGGTCTCCAAACACGTTTCGCCAGCGGGGAGATTTCTGGGAGGTGGTGTACGAGGGCCGGGGCGCGCTCGTGCGCGACAGCAAGGGGCTCCGGTACCTGGCGCAGCTCCTCGCCCGGCCGAACCACGCCATCCACGTGTTCGATCTGGTGGAGAGCGAGCGCGCGCCGGGGTCGGCGCCGGCGATCGGCGACGGGGAGCTCACGCTGCGGGGGCGCCTGGGCCTCGACCCGACGCTCGACGCCGCGGACGCGCGCGCGCGCGCGACCTACCGGGCGCGGCTCCGCTCGCTCGAGGACGCGAAGCAGGTCGCGACGGCGGCCGGCGCCCCCGAGGTGGTCGGCGCCGTCGAGCGCGAGATCGCCGCGGTCGTCCACGAGCTCACGAGCAGGGCCGACGGCCCCGCCCGCGGCGCCGCCGAGCGCGCGCGAAAGGCGGTCTCCAACCGTATCCGTTCCGAGATAGCTCACCTCAGGAAGATCCACCCCGAGGTCGCCCGGCACCTGACGAACAGCGTGCGGATGGGCGCGTGCTGCTCCTACGAGCCCGAGCGCGCCACCCGCTGGAAGCTCCGCTGACGGCGCGCCTCGCTAGCGGCGCGCCGCTCACGAGGTGAGCGGCGCGCCGGGGCTGCGCTACGGGCGCCCGACCAGCCTGCGCTCCTCGCTGCGTCGGCACATCAGCGGGACCTCGAGCGAGCCGGTGGAGACGCTGATCTCGGGGGCGGTGAGCAGCGGCGCCGCCGGAGCCCGCTTGGCGCACGAGACCTGGAGGTCGGGTCGCGTGAAGTCCACGCGGACGGTGGGCGCGCCCGGGCGGCGCAGCGTGACCGTGGCGTTGACGAGGTCGGGGACGGTCACCGGGGTGTAGACCGCCTCGATGCCCCACGGCGGGTTGGCGCACGCGAGGGCGAACGACGTCCACTCGACGCACTGGCCCGAGCCCTGGAGCACGCTGAGCGGGTCTCCGGTGTCGATGTTCATCGTCCCCGTCGCGCGCTTGCAGATCCGGACGTCCTTCGTGCAGCCCGGCACGGGTCGCAGCCCCGTCGGGATCTGCACCGTCCGTCGCGGGATGTTGATCTGGATGAGGTCGGCGGTCGCGTCCGGGGGGACGAGCCGCAGCTCCTTGAGCTTGGGGAGCGTCGCGCTCACGTCGAAGGCCTCGCACTCGTTGCCGATGCGCTCGGTCCGCGCGCAGTGGGGGAGCTTCACCTTCTGGCTCGCCTCGAGCTCACCCTGGCTCGCGCTCGCCGTGATCCAGAAGGACCCGGGATCCCACTGGACGCAGGCGTCGACGGTGCCGTTCGGCGCGGGGACGTTGGTCTTGAGCGTCCCGTCGGCGATCTGGACCTTGGGCCCCAGCGGGACGGGCAGCGGCGTGTTGTTGGGCGCCGTCGGAGAGGTCGGCCCGCCGCCGCCGCGGATCTGCACGACGGGGTAGCTCACCCAGCCGCCCTGGACGAGGCACGCGCGGCACGGGAGGGCCGCGAGCGCGCGGCGCCCGGCGTCGCACGCGGTGAGGGCGGCGTTCGCTGCGCTGGTGAGGTTCGCCAGCCGATAGGACTGGTATGCGGTGAAGCACACCTGCGCGGCCGGGTTCGCGGTCGGCGCCGTGGGTGGGGCCATGGGCCGCGGTGGGACGTCCGTGCTCTCGCCGTAGGCTTTGAGGCACGCGCGGAGGGCGTCGCGCGCCTGGTCGTCGATGCGGCCGAGCTCGGGCAAGCGGCCCGCGAGCGCGCTGCGCGCCGAGCCCAGATCGTCGTAGAGCGCCTGCGCGGCCGGGCTCGGACAGGACCCGACGAAGTCGACCGCGCGCTTTCGCGACGCCTCGAGCCCCTGCGCCTCACGCCGATGGGACTCCGCCTCTTCGCCTGTCGCGTTCTGCACGCCCACCACCGACTGGAAGAAGCGGGCCTTCGCCTCCTCCGCCGTCGTCGGCAACGCGAGCGCCGGCGGCTGCGAGGGGAGCCCGGGCTGAGGGACGGGCCTGGGCCCGGCCGAGGGCCCCTTGAGCTGGGCCGCCCCGGGCCCCGCCAGCACCAAGAAGCCAGCACCGAAGAGAGTCGCAGCGACGAGGCGCCGCCCGTTGAACGAGATCATGTTCCCCTGTTCTTTCCCCCACCAGCGCGTACAGGGCGGCACCGCTCGTGGGCACCGACGACGGGGCGACAAGACGCGTGGCGTCGCTACGTACCGAGTAGCGGTTTCGAAGTCGCAACGCCTGCGCGTCGAGCGCGCGCCGCGCAACCGCACATCGCAACGAAAACACAACAGCGTCGAGCGCGCTCGGCGCTTAGGCTCTCGCGCATGCGATCGAACCGAGGAGGCGGCGCGGGCGCCCCGCCACGAGCGACGAGGACGCGGGCTCTGGCGGGGGCGACGGTCACCTTCGTGGCGGCGCTCGCGGCGGCGACCGGTTGCGCCGATCTGCAGAAGTCGATGAACGAGCTCAACAAGCCCCAACCGCAATACGCGACGTCACCGGCGAGCGGTCCCGCTGACGCCTCCGGGACGACGGCGAGCAGCGCGTCCGTACCCGCCCCGA
>JAEUKG010000198.1 GCA_016794325.1 Myxococcales bacterium
TGTCGGGTGCATACCGCACGCATTTCGTCTCGACCGAGAAGCTCTCGAAGGCGGAGATCCCGCGGGCGACGGTGCAGATGGTCCCGCGCCGCGTCGCCGAGACGCTCGCCGTGTTCCCGGTGATGTTCGACGCCGCGAACAACGTCCTCAGCGTCGTCACGCCCGATCCCGACAACGCCTCGATGCTGCGGGAGATCCAGCTCGTCTCGGGGGCCAAAGAGGTGAAGGCCTTCGTCACCCGGCCCGCGGCCATCACCGCCGCGATCCTGAAGCACCACGCCGGCGATCCGCGCGCGTTCGGGGCGCTCGAGCGAGCGGCGCTCGGCAACATGGCGTTCGATCCCCACCTCATGGGGATGACGTCGATGGATCCGCAGCCCGCGGCGAAGCGCCCGGCGTCGTTCGCGCCGCCGCCGCTCCAGGCCCACGCCCCGCCCATCCACCAGATCCCCAACGTCGCCCTTCCCCCCGTCGCTCCCGCCGCGCCGGCGCCGCCGCCCGCGCCGGCGCCGGTGCTCTCGCCGCCCACGCCGGGCTACGGGTTCTCGCCGATGCCTGCGCCGGTCGCGCCTGCCGCGCCAGCCGCCCTCGAGCCCCCGCCGCCGCCCGCGCCTCCTCCGGTGGCCGCGCCGCTGCCGAAGGTGCCGGAGCCCGAGCCGTCCGCGGTGACGTCGTCGAGCGGGCGCCGCACGAACAGCGGCTTCCAGAACCAGCTCGCGGCGGTGAAGGAGTCGGCGCGCGACTCCACCACCGAGATCCTGAGCGTCATGGTGAGCCTGCTCGAGAACTCGCGCGCCGAGCTGCGCGGGCACTCGTCGCAGGTCACGCGCTTCATCAAGCGCGTCGCCGAGCGCATGAAGCTCGACAAGGAGACGGTGTACGCCATCACCGTCGCGTCGTTCGTCCACGACATCGGCAAGATGGGGCAGTTCCACCTCACCGCGCTCAACGTGGCCGAATACGAGGGCCACAAGATCGCGGCGCAGAAAGCCTACGACACGCCGCTGCGCCTCCTCGAGTCCGTCGGGTTCACCGCCACCATCCGCGACTCGGTGTTCCACATGTACGAGCGCTTCGACGGCAAGGGCTTCCCCGACGGGCTCGTCGGCAAGGAGATCCCGCTCGGCGCGCGCCTCCTCGCGGTGGCCGACACCTACGCCGACCTCACCCAGAACCCCCGCAACCCGTTCCGCAAGACCCTGAGCCCCCAGGAGGCGGTGGGCGTGCTCCAGAAGCACCAGGGCGAGGTGTTCGATCCGTCGCTCGTCGACCTCTTCAAGTCGATCGTGCTCGGCGAGGGCCTGCGCAACAAGCTCCTCGCGAACCGCTACAGCGTGCTCGTCGTCGACGCCGATCCCGAGGAGACGGCGGTCCTCGAGCTGCGCATGGTGGAGCAGGGCTTCGACGTGAAGATCGCGCGCACCATCGACGCGGCGAAGAAGGCGCTCAAGGACGGCGGCGAGGGGACGTTCGATCTCGTCCTCGGCGAGCTCGAGATGCCCGACGGCAACGGGCTCGACCTCCTCGAGAAGACCCGGAGCGAGCCCTGGGGCAAGGAGCTCCCGTGGGTCGTCTTCACCAACCGCCAGGCGGGTAAAGAGGCGCAGAAGGCGTTCGCGCTCGGCGCGCTCGACTTCGTCGCCAAGCCGATGTCGAGCGAGGTGCTCGTCGCCAAGCTGAAGGCGATGCTCGACCAGTGGGCCACCGGCCGCGGCGCCAAGGGCGTCTCGGGCAGCCTGCGCGAGATGGGCCTCCCCGACATCGTGCAGGTGCTCAACCACGGCCGGAAGACCGGCAAGCTCAACGTCCGCTCCGGCGGCGAGATGGGCGAGATCCACTTCCAGGAGGGCGACGTGGTGCACGCCATCTTCGGGAAGTTGCGGGGAACCCACGCGTTCTACGCGCTCCTCAAGCTCCGCGAGGGCGACTTCGGTCTCGACCCGAGCTTCACCCCCACGGTGCGCGTGATCGAGGAGTCGGCGGAGATGCTCCTCCTCGAGGGGATGCGCCGGCTCGACGAGGGCCTCGCCTGATTCCTGGCGTGACGGCCGTGTGACGGACGGGTGGCGGCCTCGCACGACGTCGTAGCGATGGTGTGACGACGGCGGCGGCGAGGTTGCGCGGGATCGGCGCGCCTCGTAAGGACGCGCGCAGTGAGGTCGGCGAAGCTCATCGTGCTCGCGGGGCTCGCGGCCGCGTTCGGCTGCGAGGGCGAGCCGCTCGACGCGCGGACCCAAGTGGTCGCGTCGGTGCTCTCGCGCGCCGACGAGCCGCTCCTGCGGAGCCGACCGGGCTTCGTGGAGGCGAAATACGCGGCGATGCGCGCGAGCCCGTTCGCGTTCGTGCGCGGCTCGCTCCCGATCCACCGGCACGACTGGGCGACCGGTGAGATCGCGTCGTCGCGCTTCACCGTGAGCCTGCCGCTCGTCCGCGGCCTGGGCGATCCGCACCCCGAGCACGTCGGCTTGCTCGCGGCCGCCGACGGCACGCTCGCCCTCGAGCCCAACGACTTCGACGCCGCCGATCGCGTCCCCTACCTGTGGGACGTGCGGCGCCTCGCCGCGAGCCTCGCCGTCGCCGTGTCGCTCTCCAACGCCGACG
>JAEUKG010000017.1 GCA_016794325.1 Myxococcales bacterium
GACTCGTCGAACAGGTCCAACGGCCGGACGATGTTCGGGTGGTAGAGCCCCGCGAGGAGGGCCATCTCGGCGGCGAGCCCCGCCCCTCGATCGCGCGAGCGCGCGACCTTCAGGGTCACGCGGCGACCGGAGGCGTCGACCGCCGCGTACGTCCGCGCCGAGCCCCCCTCACCGAGCGCGCGCTCGACCGTGTATCGCCCGCCGACGAGCGCGCCAATGTCCCAATGTGCCATCGACTGAGACATAATGATACATTATTGGGACACTCAGAGTCCACGTAACTGCGCGAACCCACTCGCGTTGCTGGTTGGTACGGCGCTCGCTAACGTGGATGGGCATGAAGCGATGGCTGCACACTCGAACCTTCGCAGGCGCCCTCGGGCTGGCTGCGCTGGTCGCGTGCAGCTCCAGCCGCGACGCGGGCGAAGGGCCCGCCGAGCCCGTCGCCATCCAACCCCAGCCGATCCCCGAGGCGGGCTTCGTGAGCTCGTTCGTGGCGGGCTCGTTCGCGCTGAAAGAGACGGCCGCGGGCGTCGAGGTGTCGGGTCGCGCCGAGAGCCTCGGGCCCTCCGGCCTCGAGCCTGCTTCCGCGACCGCCGTGTCCGCGTTCGACGCCACCGCGGGCGGCGCCATCGTCACCGCCACGACGACCTCCGCCGGGGTGTTCACGATCGCGTTGCCCGCGGCGGCGCGCGGCCACGAGGTGTTCGTCTTCTTCGACGGAGACGCGGGGGGAGCGACGTCGGCGCTCCTCCTGCCGCGAGGCCAGGGCGCCCCCGCCGTCGTGCCCCCGTGCCTCACCGCCTCCGGCGCGCGCGGGCTCGACCTCGGCACGCTCCCCGCCCTCGCCACGCGGAAGGCCCCCCTCGACCTCGACAACGCGTGCGACCGCGACCTCGCGATCGCCGCCGTGCGCGTCGTCGGCGCGCCGTTGGTGACCGCGCCCCCGCCGCCGTTCTCGGCCGCGCGCGGCCGAGCGACGCGCGTGCCGCTCGAGGTGCGCGCGCCGTCGAAGGGGCCCCAGCTCACCTTCGTCGTCTTCGACGACGGAGCCCGTCGTCACGTGCTCGCGCTCCAGGCCAAAGGCTCCTGAAGCGCCCGCGCGGATTCGTCCTCGCCCGAGGACACCACCGAAACCCGAAAAGGAGAGTCGTCATGTTGCGTCACGTCTCGTGGCTCTTGGGAGCGTCTTGTCTTCTCGCCGTCGCTTGCGGAGGATCCACCAGCACCGGCACCGGCAGCGGCGCCAGCACCGGCGGCGGCAACGGCACGCCGAGGACGGTGATGAGCTACAAATCGCCGTGCGCGCCCGAGTCGTGCCCCAGCGAAGGCGCGAGCGACGCCAAGGGCGTCGCGACGTGCAGCGCGGGCGCGTCCGGCCAGTGCGGTTGGGCGCCAGGCTCCCCGGGCTCGGGCGGCGACGGCGTGGTGAGCTTCCGCCAGTGCAAGCCGAGCGAGTGCCCGACCAAGGCGCCCGCCGTCGCGTGCGCCGCCGGCTACGACCGCACCGAGCCCACGTGCGGGAGCGAAAACGACGGCCCCTGCGCGTGGTACTCGACCTGCACCGCGCGCCCGACCGGCGAGGCGTGCGCGCCGGGCGCGTGCGGCGACGCGATGCCGGAGATCGGCGTCGTGTGCGAGGCGGGCGCGGGCACGCTCGTGTGCGGCAAAGACACCGCCGGCAAGTGCTCGTGGCAGCCGAAGTGCCCGTGATCGCGAGCGTCAGCTGAGCGCGCGGATGGTGAGGCGGAGCAGCGCGGGCCCCGCCTCCATCACCCGGTGGGCCTCGCCGCGCGTGAGGTACCGGAGCGCGACGCCCTGGATCGCGCACACGACCGCGTAGGCGGTGATCTCGTCCGGCACCTGCTGGACGAGACCCGCCTCGAAGTTCGCGCGACCGCGCGCGATGATGAGCGCCACGAAGCGGTCGACCGCGGCCTCGTGCAGCGCGACCACCTTGGGCGGAGAGCCGCGACCGACGTCGAACATGATGCGGGCGAGCGCCGGGTACTCCTCGACGAGCCGCAGGAAGGCGGTGACGCCGGCGCGCGCGCGCTCGAGGGGATCCGTCGGCTGGGTGAGGTTCTCCTGCACGATGCGCTGCGCGCTCACGGTCGCGCGCTGGTAGGCCTCGAGGAGCACGTCGTCGAGCTCGCGGAAATGCGCGTAGAACGTCGCCCGGCTGAGCTCCGCCTTCTTGAGGATGGCGTCCACCGTCGCCGCGGCCCAGCCCGTCTCCGCGAGCACGTCCCGCGCGGCGTCGAGGAGCTTCGTCCTCTGCTCGGCGTGGCGCTCCTCGGGCGTCTTCGTCCGGTCGTAGCGCCCTCGTTGCGAACGCGGGCGGGCGGCGCGCTTGCGGGTGGTCATGGCTTCTTCTCGGGCTTCGGCGGAGGAGCGTTCATCAGACGGTCGGCCTCCGACCGGAGGGCCGCGGCGAGCTCGGCCGCCGTCGGTCGCAGGTTGGGATCGTGGCTGATCGCGCGATCGAGCAGGTTCGCGATGTGGATCGCGAGCGTCGGGCACGCGCGGCGGAAGCTCGGAGGCACCGGCAGCGGGCGGCCCTCGAGCGCGGCGGCGACCGGCTCCTCGAAGAACGGTCGGCGATGGGTGAAGAGCTCGTAGGCGATGATCGCGAGGCTGAAGACGTCGCTCGGGCGTGTCGCCGTCCTGCTGCCGCTCGTCAGCTCCGCGGCCATGTACTGCGGCGTACCGAAGATGATTCCGGTCTCGGTGAGGGGCGTTCGAGGCCCGCCGCCGCGGGCGCCTTCGGCCGGCGGGGGGCTCGGCGCGGGCTCGGGCTTCATGCGATCGCGCATCGCCACGGTGGGAACGTCCGCGTCGTCGAGCGGCGCGGCGTCGTCGAGCGACGCGCGCCCGGCCCCGGCGACGGTGGGCATGTCGTCGTAGTCGAGGCTCGCGAGCTTGGTGATCGAGTCCGGGCTCCCGGCCTCGCCGTCGACGGGGTGAAAGCTCAACATCGGGCCTCGCGCCGCGCGGATGAGCGCCGACGACGGCTTCGAGTCGTCGCGCAGGGTCGCGATGCCGAAGTCGCTGATCTTCACCACCGGCCGCCGGCCGTCGTTCCCGCGCGAGAGCAGGATGTTGGCCGGCTTGAGGTCGCGGTGGACGATGCCGGCCTCGTGGATCGCGGCGAGCCCCTCGCAGACCTGGGCCAGCACGTACACCGTCCACGGCACGTTGTCGCGGTTGCGGCGCCGCACGTCGTAGAGCGTGGTGCCCTCGACGACGAGCTCCATCACGAGGTAGATGAAGCCGCGCTCGGCGACGTCCACGTCGACGATCCCGACCACGTTCGGGTGCTTCACGTTGGCGCAGATCTGCGCCTCGCGCGCGAAGCGGGCGCGGGCCTGCGGATCGCCGGTGCTCGAGAGCGCCTTGAGGGCGAAGCGCTTGCCGTCGAGGGTGCGCTCCACCTCGTACACTGCGCCCATGCCGCCGGCGCCGAGCGCGCGGACGACGCGATACCTCCCCTCGACGACGTCGCCGGGCTTGAACGTCGGCAGCTCGATGATCTCGTGCGGGTCGACCTGCGCCAGCCGCTCGGCGAGCTCGCGCGAGCGCGCCGCGATCTGCCGGCGGAGCTCGTCGTTCAACACCTCGACCTCGCGCTGTTTGGCCGAGATCGCCTCGATGCGCCCCGCGAGCTCGGTCACGAGCGCGTCCGCGCGCTTGAGCGAGAGGAGGTGCTCGCGCACCAGCGCGACCGCCTGGAACATCGAGATCGCGCCGATGCCGATGCAGGCGGTGCGGATCCCCCAGACCGGCTCCCCCCAGCCGAGGCCGCCGCCGAAGTCGGGCGCGCCGAGGAGCGCGGTCGCCGGCCAGGCGAAGGCGATGAGGTACAGGTTGTTGGGCTTGGGGTTCGCCCTCCGCAGGCGCACGACGAGCACGAGCTGGGTGACGGTGTTGGCGATGGTCATCACCATCACCACCGGCCCCACGACCTTGACCGCGAGGAACGGGCTCGACGTGGCGGCCGCGACGACCGCGCACAGGAGCACCATCACCCACCAGAGCCGCGAGGGCGACGGGAGGCCGAAATAGGCGTGGGAGAAGTGGATCGCCGCGACCGATCCCACGATGAGCATCGTCGCCATCACCGGGACGTCGTAGACGCCCAGGATCGGCTGGAGCACTCCGAGCACGAAGGCGGGGTAGAAGGCGCCGCTGACGCCGCCCACCGCGAAGAGGCCGTACGCGCGCCGGCGCGGCCCCGAGAGCGACGCGAAGATGATCGCGTAGAGGAGCACCGTCACCGTGCTCACCGCGAGCGCGCCCACGGCGGCGACCACGTTGAAGGAGTGCACGGCGACGAGGGGCAGCGAGCCCGCCTCGGTCGCGGTGATCTCCGGCGTCGAGTCGAGCCATCCGCTGCGGAGCCAGCGGTGCTGGACGCGCAGCTCCAGCGAGAGCTCCCCCCGCTGCGACATCGCCTCGGTGATGCGGTAGCGGTGGGGGCCGCTGCGGCGGTAGGTGTCGAGGAGCGAGGGGTCGAGCTCGGTCGCGCGGTCGCCGTCGACCCAAAGCTCGGCGAGCGCGGACAGGTGAGGGATGGCGAAGGTGAGCGGGCGGCCGCGGAGCGTGTCCGGCAGCTTCACGGTGGTACGGATCCGGTACACCGACTGCGCGCGCGGGAGCCGTCCGTCGAGGTGGACCGGGATCGTGATCGGCTCGCCCTCGCTCCGCCCCGGCGGCACGAAGGTCCACGACGGCAGCTCGATCGCGTTCGGCGACCGGGCGCACCCCGACAGCCACGTGATCGCGAGCGCCGCGATCACGACCGCGAGGAGGCGCCGGAGGCGGCCCGGATCGGTCACGCGCCGATCGTAACCCCGGGCCGGTGGCCGGGGACAAGCGGAAGCACCTCCGCGGAAAAGTCGAGCGCTCCAGGGGCTCCATGCGACAATGGCCCCATGCGGAGCCGCGCGCTCGCCTTCGTCGCCACCGGGCTCCTCCTCGCCGCGTGCGGGCCGAGCGCCACCGCCGCCGCCACCGCCGACAAGGGCCCGCCGCCCGCCGCGACACCCGCGTCGGCGTCCGCCGATCCGGCGCCCAAGCCGGCCCCCACACCCACCGCGGCGGACGAGCCCGCGCCGCCT
>JAEUKG010000220.1 GCA_016794325.1 Myxococcales bacterium
CGCACCGCGCGCGCTCGGGCGCTCACGGATCGCGAGGCCGAGCTCCTCGTCCTCGCCGCGAGCGGCGTCGAGGTCGGGAGCCTCGCCCGCGCGACGAGCGCGGACGCGGCGGAGGTGCGCGCGACGATCGCGTCCATCCTCCAGAAGACCGGGCAGCCGCGGCTCGCCCAGCTCCTGCGTCGGATCATGCGCGAGGTCGCCGAGACGATGACGGAGCGCGCGTTCGGCTGAGCCGTCTGGATCCCGCGCGCGCCACCCTGCGCGCTCCATGATCACCGACGGCGCCGCGCGTTTCGTGGAGTTTGCTCGGGTGGGCGACGGTACGAGCGATGCATACGTGGTGGTCGGGAATTGAGGGAGGAGGACTCGGAGGTCCTCCATGCGTACCGAGATCGCTCTCCTCGCCGCGGCGTTGCTCACAGGCTCGAGCGCGCTGGCCGGCTGTGCAGCGCCGACCGACGAAGAATCCACCGAACAGTCCGAGGACCAACTCCTCGCCGGGCGACGCCTGTCCGAGGGGGAGGTCGCGACGCTGCTCCGCAACGCCGGCTTCCCCGAGAGCGTGGTGCCGAAGATGGTGTGCACCGCCAAGTGGGAGTCGAGCTTCTACGAGAAGGCGTCGAACAAGAACCGCAACGGCAGCGTCGACCGCGGACTCTTCCAGATCAACAGCATCCACCTCGGGAGCGCCGGCTGCCCGTCGAGCGCGTCGGCGCTCGAGAGCGCGGCCACGAACACCAAGTGCGCGTACGCGGTGTACAAGAAGCAGGGCGCGAACGCCTGGTACGGATACAAAGCGCACAAGAGCGAGTGCGACTCCTACCGCTTGAAGAGCGGCGCGGGCGCGAGCTCGAGCAGCGGCGCGAGCGACGACGGGGACGACGACGGCGGCGACGTCGGCTGCTACTCGGCGACCCTGCACACGCGCGTCGGCGCCGGCGCGTGCGTGCAGTCGGAGTCGAACAACCTCTGGTACCAGTGCGTCGACGGCAAGTGGCTCCGCGGGGTGTCGAACGGCTCGGGCCCGAGCGGCCCCTGCAAGGGGCAGCACCCGCTCTGACGGGCGCGGCGGGCGCGCGCCCCGACGATCAGTGGGGGCGCGCGTCGCAGCTGCCGTTCGAGCTCAGCGTGATCGTGTGCGTGGACGTCGACACGACGCCCGTGCTGCGATCGCGCTTGCCGGCGCGCGTCGACGACCCGAAGCTGTAGGTGCCGCGGCTCTTCGTCCCGCTGACGGGCAGCGAGTAGCGCGTCGAGCTGTGGCACCCCGTGGTCGTGGGGTCGCCGCCCGACTTGCTGCTGCAGTTGGCGCAGCCGACCGACGACCAGCCGATGTCGTCGCCGAGCACGTCGCGCGCGGCCGGGCAGGCTCGGAGCGAGGCCATCGCCTCCTCGGCCTCGCCGTCGACCGTCGCGCACGCCCGCGCGCAGAGCGGAGACCCGAACGCGATGACGAGGGCGAGGCCGATCACGAAGAGCGGCACGCCGACGGCCGCCTTGCGGGAGGCGTCGCCCGAGCTCCGCGGGCGGCGCGGACGGCGCGGCGGCGGCGCCGGCGGCGGCGGGTTCTTGCCCTCGAGGTCCGCGACCTTGCCCTCCAGCTCGGCGATCCGAGCCTGCGCGGCCTCGAGCTCGTCGCGGTACGCCACACCCCGAGGATAGCGCGATCGGTCCGCCCGATCCCCGTCGCTTCGCCTGCCGCACCGCGGCATCGCGCGGGCCCCTGCGCGCCACGACGTTCTCGCTCCGTTCCCGCTAGCCACGCGGCGTTGCCGCGACTATGAAGGAAAGACCGGTCCAAGAGCGGCGGGAGCAGCTCGAACAAATAGCAGCATTTTCGAGAGGTTGGCGATGGTCGACAAGGTCCAGACGATTTGGCTCGACGGTGAGCTCGTGCCCTGGGATAGCGCCAACGTCCACGTGCTCACGCACTCGCTCCACTACGGCGTGGGCGCGTTCGAGGGCATCCGCGCCTACAAGCGCCAGGGCGGGACGTACGTGTTCCGGCTTCGGGAGCACGTCGATCGGCTCTTCGACACCTGCAAGCTCACCCTGCTCTCGCCCAAGTTCAACCGCGAGCAGATCATGGAGGCCTGCCTCACCGTCCTCGCGAAGAACGGCATGGAAGAGGGCTACCTCCGCCCGATGATCTTCATGGGTGAGGGCGCGATGGGCATCTACGCGCCGAACAACCCCGTCCGCGCCACCGTCATCGCGTGGAAGTGGGGCGCCTACCTCGGCGAGGAGGCGCTCAAGAAGGGCATCCGCGCGAAGATCAGCTCCTTCGCCCGTCACCACGTCAACATCAGCCTCGCGAAGGCGAAGATGATGGGCCAATACACGAACAGCGTGCTCGCCAAGCGCGAGGCGAAGTTCGGCGGCTACGACGAGGCCATCATGCTCGACGCGAACGGCTACGTGAGCGAGGGCTCGGGCGAGAACATCTTCGTCATCCGCAAGGGCGTCCTGTGCACCCCCGACCTCTCGTGCTCGATCCTCGAGGGGATCACCCGCGACACCGTCCTCACGATCGCCCGGGAGATGGGCATCCCCGTCGAGGAGCGGCGCATCACCCGCGATCAGCTCTGGCTGGCCGACGAGGTGTTCTTCACCGGC
>JAEUKG010000259.1 GCA_016794325.1 Myxococcales bacterium
CCGAAAGGCCCCCATCATCACCCGCTCCTCCAAGGGAGCGTGGGTCGCCGCGACGACCCGCACGTCTGCGACCTTCCCGCTGCCCTGATCGCCCACCGACCTCACCTCGTACCCGTCGAGCGCGCGCAGGAGCTTGGGCTGGGCGTCGACCGGGAGCTCGCCGATCTCGTCGAGGAAGAGCGAGCCTCCCTCGGCGCTCGCGAACGCGCCCCGGTGCCGCGCCACCGCGCCGGTGAAGGCGCCACGCTCGTGGCCGAAGAGCTCGCTCTCGACGAGCTCGCGCGGCAGGGCCGCGACGTTGACGACCACGAACGGCCGCCCGCGGCGCGGCCCCTCGGCGTGGAGCGCCCGCGCCACGAGCTCCTTGCCGCACCCCGTCTCGCCCGAGACGAGCACGGGCGCGGAGTGACGCGCGAGCCGCCGCACTTGCCCCGCCACCCGCCGCATCTCGCGCGAGCCGCCGGCGATCCCCGGCAGCGGCGGAGCGTCGTCGTCCTCGACGCGCGGCCCCTCCGACGACGCGAACGTGACCGTGGTGTGGCCGATCGTCACCGTCGTCCCCGCCCCGCCCCAGGCCTCCGTCACCCGCGCCCCTCCGGCGTAGGTGCCGTTCTTCGAGCCGCGGTCGCGCACGACGAGGCCGGCCCCGAGGCGGTGGATCTCGCAGTGAGTCCCGCTCACGGTGGGATCGGCGACCCGCAGGCAGGCGGTGCGCGACGCGCCGACGACCAAGCCGGAGGGCGGCACCGGCATCGAGCGCACGCCGTCGCGGTCTTGCACCTCGACGACCCAAGACTCACCGCGCACCGGCGCGGCGACCTCCATCGTGATCTGCGAGACGCTCTCGTGGTTCCTTCGCTCGACCATGTGCCCTCCGTGGGTGGTGGAGGTCGGATGACCTCTCACCGCCCTATCGGCGGGCACACGCCTTCGTTGCGAATTTTTTCGACGGAGACGCGCGACGGCGCGGGTGTTCAGTCCGCGCGCCGACGCGGGTCCGCTCAGCCGACCGCGATGCCGAGCGTGCGGCGGAGCGCGAGGTATTGATCGCTCACCGAGAAGACGAGGAGCTCCTTCATCTTCTCCGCGGGCGGGAGATCGCCGGGGAGCTGGGGCTCGGCGCCGATGATCTTCTTCGCGATCTCGAGGTCGGCGCAGAGGAGGAGGCCGGCGCGGGCCGCCGTGATCTCCGTCGCCTGCATCCAGCGCTTGAGATCCGCCTTCGCGCCCTCCTCGACGAACTTCTGGACGACCAGGCGGAGCGAGTCGCGCTCGACCGGCTGGATGAAGCGCGCGATCTGCTGCGCCGTCTGGTTCACCGCCTGGCCCATCTCCGGCGGGACCTGGAAGTCCGCCATGATGAGCTTGATCGCGGAGAACAAGACGATCTTGAGCTCGCCGAGCGTCGGGAAGATGTTCTTGATGTAGTGCTCGCCGCGGTAGCCCGAGAGGTGCTTGCCGACGATGAAGGTGAGCTCTTGGGGCGTGAACCCCGTGAGCACCGTCTGCCCGGCGACGCTGGACGGCGGCCTCGACGGCACCGCCACGAGCGCGCCCGGCACGTCGTTTCGGACGTACAGATCCGGGAGCTGGATGCCGAGGACCTGCGCCGCCCAGCCGAACGTCTTGGCGAACGTCACGGTGCTCGTCGCCGGGTCCTGCTTGAAGCGGCGGTCGAGCACGGGGAGCTGCTTGGCCGCCTGGAGCGCCTGCAGCTTCGCGAGGACCGCCGACGGCGTGACCATCTCGAAGATCTTGCCGATGAAGATGTTCTCGTCCTTGTGGAAGAGGTTCTTCACCCACTGCTCGTTGTCGAGGCGGCTCTTCACCTGGATCATGCCGCGGGGGCGGTAGTCCTCGAAGAAGCGCTTCTCCTCCTCGTCCGCGCGCTGGAGGAACGCGAGCGCGGCGCACATGCACCACGCGCGGTCGTAGTCGTGCATCTTGAGCGCGAGGCGGTAGAGGCTCCGGTACGGATCCACCCGCAGCGGGTCCTTGTGGAGCACGAGGGAGTGCTCCCCGATCGCCGCCTCGAGCTGCTCGGTGAGCTCGTAGAGCTCGGCGAGGATCTGGCGCTCCACCGGCTCGTCCGGCTTGTAGCGCGTGGCCATCTTGAAGGCCTCGATCGCGCTGTTCGTGTCGCTCAGGCGATCGCGGTAGATGATGCCGAGCTGGTGCCAGAGGTTGAACTCGAGCTCGGTGTTGCCGACGTTCGCCGCCGACAGACGCCGCAGCATCTTGCGGTAGGCGCGCTCGAGGTTCTTCCAGTCCTTCTGGCCGGTGAGGATCTTGTTGATGCGCTCGAAGGCCTCGAGGTAGTTCGGGTTGAGGTCGAGCGCCTCGTTGAAGAGGTCGACCGCGCGGTTCTGGTCGTTCTCCTTGTCGCGGAAGAGCTGCGCCATCGTGAAGACGAACTTGCTCTTGCGGACCGGGTCCTTCTCCATGTCCGCGAGGGTCTGGATGGTGTCGACCATCCGCGCCCAGTTGGACGTGGCCTCGTACATCGTCAGCATCTTGTGGAGGAGCGGACGGTTGTCGGGCTGGAGATCACGGGCCTCTTCGAGGGCCTCGATGGCCTTGCCCGGGTTCTTGTCGAAGTCGTTCCAGATGTCGCCGATCTCCGACAGGAGCTTGAAGCGCTCCTCGCCGTCCATCACGTTGTCGAGGATCTGGCGCTTGTAGGCGACGACCTGCTTCCAGTCCTTGAGGTCGGTGTAGACGCCGACCATCGCCTCGAGGGTCGGCCGGTGCGCGGCGTCGACGCCGAGGGCCTTCTCGTAGTTGTTGATGGCCTGCTTGACCTGCTGCTGCTCGCGCTTGATGCAGCCGAGCTTGTAGTAGACGTCGGCGCGCGCCTCGACCTCGTCCTCCCCCAGCGAGGTGAGGACCTTCTGGAAGTTGGTGAGGGCGCCGCCCCAGTCCTTGAGCTTGAAGCACACCTCGGCGAGGCCGCGGATGGTCTCCTGGTCGGTGAGGTCGAGCTGGTGCGCGGCGCTGTAGGCCTTGTACGCCTTGTCGTCCTTGCCGAGCATGGCGCAGACGCGACCGAGCTTCTTGTTGAGGTCGTGCTGCTCGTGGCGCTCGCGCTTGCCCGCCTTGCGGACGAGCAAGTCGAGGAGCGGCTCCGCCTTCTCCCAGCTCTCGCGGTTGATGTATTCGTCCGCGAGCGGAAGGGCCGCCTCTTCGTTCTCGGGGTCCGCCTCGTGGCCGGCCTCCCACGCGAGCACCGCGCTCTCGTGGTCGCCGAGCATCTCCTGGCGGATCTTGCCGAGCTCGACGAGGAGCCGGGCGCGCTGCCGCGGGGCCGCGGTGTAGCTCTGCTCTTGATCGAGGTAGCGGGCCGCCTTGTCGTAGTCGGCGTTGTCGAGGGCGATCTGCCGCAGCGAGGCCAGCGACGGGATGTGCGAGGGATCGAGATCCAACGCCATCTCGTAGCGGTCCTGCGCCGAGACGCGGTCGCCGAGCTTCTCGTCGAGCGCCTTGCCGATCTTGAAGAAGGCCTCGACCCGCTGCTTCGTGTCCTGGGTCAGCTCGGCGACGCGCGACATGTAGTCGATCGCCGACTGGGCGTCGTTCTGCTTGTCGTAGAGCTTCGCGAGCGACTCGAGCGCCGGCAGGTTCTGCTCGTCGAGGTCGACGATGTTCTTGTAGGCGTCGATCGCGCGATCGGCGTCGTCGATCTCGTCGGCGTAGACCTGGGCGATCGCGCCGTAGAGATCGATCTTGGTCTTGCGGTCGAGGGTCGCGGCGATGTGGCGCTCGTAGGTGTTGATGAGCTCGTGCCACTGCCGCATCTTGCGGTAGTTCCGCTCGAGGGCGACGTACGCCTCCTCCTGGTTGGGATCGATCTCGATCACCTGCTCGAGGCGCTGGGCTGCGATCTCGGGCTTGAGGAAGTGCTCCTCTTGCAGGCTCGCGAGCTGCATGAGGATGTCGATGCGCTCGCGCTCGGTGGACACCACGTCGAGCTCCGCCTCGAGCACCTTGACGAGCTCCGGCCACTGCTGGAGGAGCTCGTACGCTCGGGCGAGGCCGCGGAGGCCCTGGAGGTTCTGCGGATCGGCCTCGACCACCTCGCGGTAGGTCTGCGCCGCGCGCGGGGCGTCGCTCATCTGCTCGTACAGGGAGCCGATGCGGAGCTTCGTGGTCGCGACCTCGGCGGAGTCGCCGAGCGCCGGGACCTTCTTGAGGAGCACGTCGACGAGCTCGCGGTTCTGGCCGCGGGACGCGAAGATGCGCTCGAGGTTCTCGATCGCGGCGATGAAGCTCCCGTCGACCTCGAGGGCGCGCTGGAAGTACGTGATCGCCTGATCCGTCTGCCCCATCTGGGAGTCGAGGAGCTCACCGAGCTCGGTGAGGATCTCCTTGCGGTCGACGTCGGCGACCGCGACCTCGAGCGCGCGGGTGAGCGTCGCGCCGAGCTGCTGCCAGTTCGCGTTCTTGCGATAGAGCTGGCCCATCTGCCGCAGCGCGCCCACGTTGTTCGGGTCGAGCTGGACGATCTGCGCGTAGTAGGGCTGCGCGTATTCGGGGTGACCGAGGTCGTCGCCGTACCACTTGGCGAGGTGGAGGCAGAGGCGGATCTTGTGGTGCGACTCCGTCTGCTGCTGCAGCCAGTTGTTCGCCGTCTGGATCACCTCGCCCCAGCGCCCGGTGGCCTGCGCCATGCGCTCGAGGTACTTCGCGGTGTCGCGATCGTGGAAGTCCTCGCCGAGCGCGTTGATGAGCGCGTCGAGGGCCTGGTTCTTGTCCTCGAGCTTCTCCTCGAAGACCTTGGCGATCTTGCGGAGGAGCTCGGTCTTGTCGCTCGTCTCCTCGCGCGTCTCGAGGCGGGCGAGGTAGAGCTCGATGAGCGGCTCCCAGCGCCCGGCGGCGGTGTGGAGCTTCTCGAGCTCACGGAAGGCCTCGTCGTGGGCCGGATCGACCTCGAGGACCTTCTGCCAGGCCGGCGTCGCCTTGTCGGGATCCGCCGCCTCGTTGTTCCACATCGCGGCGACGGAGCGGAGCTCCTCGATCTTCTGCGCCGGATCCTCGAGGGCCGCGGCGCGCTGCATCTTCACGTCGATGACGTCGGTCCAGCGCTCCTCGGCGCGGTAGATCGCGTCGAGCCGGTCGATGGCCTCGAAGTCGGCGCCGACCTCGAGCAGCTTGCGCCACGCGTCGGCGGCGTCGAACGGCTGCTGGAGGTGATCGCCGTAGGTGCGGCCGAGCTCGCGGAAGATCTCCTTGAGCTCGTCGCCGTCGAGCATCGCCGCCGCCCGGTCCACGATCTGGTGGAGAGCGTTCACGAGCTCGGTCGGGTCCTGCTGACGCCGGCGGATGCCGGCGGTGGCGCGGAGCGCGGCCAGGTTCGCGTAGTCGATGTCGAGCACGCGCTGCCAGCTCTCGAGCGCGAGGTCGTCGCGCTGCATGCGATCGGAGAACACCCGCGCGCGGCGCGTGAGGATGTTGACGCGATCGTCGTCGGCCGACGCGATGTCGAACTGCCGCTCGAGGACGTCGACGAGCTCGCGCCACGCCTGCTGACCCTCGTAGAGGTTCGCGAGCGCGCCGAGCGCCTCCGGGTCCTCTCCGCGGAGATCGAGGACGACCTTCCACGTGTCGACCGCGCGCTGCGGGTCGCCGAGGCGATCCGCGGCGAGGTGCGCGATCTTGGCGCGGATCTCGGCCTCCTGGACGTCGCCCGACGCGTTCTCGAGCTCGCGCTCGTAGACCTCGTTCAGGCGGTTCCAGTCGCCCTGCCCCTCGTAGATGCGGGCGAGCGCTTGGATGGCGCCCTCGTGCGCCCGGTCGAGCCCGTCGAAGATGCGGCGGAAGGACGCGGTGGCGTTGGGGATGTCGGTGAGGCGGGCCTCGTACACCTCACCGAGGCGCGCGTAGAGCTCCACGAGCTCCACCTCGTCGGCCGGCGCGCGGACGCGCATCTCGAGGATCTGCGCGAGGTTCTGCCACGACTCCATCGAGACGTAGATGCGGTCGAGGTTCGACAGCGCCTCGGTGTCTTGCGGGTCGACGCCGAGGACGTATTTGTACGTCTCCTCGGCCTTGTCGATGTCGCCCAGCTCGTCCTCGAACGTCTTGGCGAGCCGCTTGCCGATGCTCTTCTGAACGGCAGGATCGGTGTGCGCGCCGACGATGTCGGCGTAGGCGTTGGCCAAGGTCTCCCACCCTTGGTCGATCGCGCCCGCGAGGCGCGGAGCCTCTTCGCTCGCCTTGTCGTCGAGCGGGTACTCCTTGAGCGCGCGGATGTACGTCGCGAGCGTCTGCACCGGGTCGATGAGCTTGTCTTCGAAGAGCTCGGCGATGCGGTAGTAGGCCGCGAGACGATCCTCCTGGCCGCCGGGGCCCTCGGAGTCCGGGGCCCGCTGCGCGGGCGTGTGGGCGAGCTGCGCCTCGTAGACGCGCGACAGCTTCTCCCACTCGTTGGCCTGACGGTAGAGCGGCTCGAGGATCTCGCCGATCTCCATCTGCTTCACGCCGCTCGCGAACAGCGCCTCGAGCGCGGCCATGGTGGCCTCGTGCTCGGGGGCCGCGTTCAGGACGTCGCGGTAGGCCGCGATCGCCTGATCGAGATCGCCGAGCCGCTTCTCGAAGACCCCGCCCAAGCGGTGCTTGAACTCGAGGATCTCGTCCGGCGTCTGGCCGATCTCGGCCTCCTTCGCGAGGATCTGGGCGAGCTCCGCCCACTGCTCGGTCTGGGTGTACAGCCGGTCGAGCGACCGGACCGCGTTCTGGTTCTCGGGGTCGTTCTCGAGAACGCGCCGGTAGCGCTCGATCGCGTGGCGGACGTCCTCGAGCTGGACCTCGTAGATCTGCGCGACGCGGAGGGCGAGCTCCACCAGCCGCTCGGGCGTCTCGACGAGGCGATCGAGCTCGGCGTCGTAGAGGGTCGCGACGTCGGGCCAGCGGTTGACCACCATCGCGAGCCGCTCGAGGTTCTGAAGCGTCGCCTCGTTGGCGTTGTCGAGCGGGAGCGCGCGAGCGTACGTCTCGAACGCGGCGACGTGGTTGTCGAGCGCGTCCTCGTAGAGGCGCGAGATGCGGTGGAGGAGATCCACCTTCTGGAACGGGTCGGTCGAGTGCGCGACCTGCACCTCGTGCACGCTGATGAGCTTCGTCCAGTCGCTCGCGGCCTCGTAGACGGGCTCGAGCACCGCGGCCGCGCCGAGCGGGTCGCGGTCGCCGGCCTTCAGGCCCTCGAGCGCGGCGAGCGTCGGGGCGTGATCGGGCTGGCGACCGAGGATCTCCCGGTACAGCTCGATCGCGCGCGCGACGTCGTCGAGGCGCTTCTCGTACAGATCGGCGATGCGGTACTGGAAGCTGATCGCCTCCTGCGGATCGCCCGTCATCTCGCTCTCGCGCGTGAGCACGGAGAGGAGCTCGGTCCAGTTCTGGGCGTGCTCGTAGAGCACGTCGAGCCGCGACAGCGCCTGGAGATCGTCGGGGTCGAGCTCGAGGATCTTCTGGTAGGTGTCGATCGACTGCGGGACGTCGGAGAGCTCGCGCTCGTAGACGGCGCCGACCTGGTAGTAGATGCGCTTCTTCTCGTCGGGATCGGCGACGAGGTCGGCCTTCTTCGCGTACACCGCGAGGAGCTCCGTCCACTTCGACAGCCCGAGGTAGCGACGGATGAGCGAGTCGAGGGCGCGGATGTCGTCCTCGTCGATGCCGAGGACGCGCTTGTAGACCTCGATCGCCGCCTCCGGCCGCTCGAGGACGTCCTCCTCGATCTGGGCGGCCTGGAAGAGCGCCTCCTTCTTGTCCTGCGGCTCGTCGAGGATCTCGCTCTTCTGCTGGAGGATGAGCGAGAGGTCGGCGTAGCGCTCGGTCTGCCGGAACAAGCGCTCGAGGGACTCGGCCGCGGTGAGGTGCGCGGGCTCGATCTCGAGGACCTTGCGGTAGTGGCCGATGGCCGTGTCGACGTCGCCGATCTCGGTCTCGTAGATGCGAGCGCTGATCATGAGCAGCGAGCTCGCGAGGCCGACGTCGTCGGGCGACCGGGTCTGCGCCGCGAGCTCGTCGTAGACGCCGCACATGGCGCGGAACTGCCCCGACGCGCGCGCGAGGCGCTCGAAGGTCTGCTGGGTGAGCTCGCTCGCCGGATCCTCCCGGAGCGCGCGCGCCATGGTGGCGAACGCCGACGAGAGATCGCCCGCGGCGTCCTCGTAGAGCTGCGCGATCTGGTGGAGCAGCTCGACCTTGCGACCGACGTCGTCGCTGCGGCGCACCTGCACCTCGTGGGCGCCGATGAGCTTCTGGTAGTCGCCGAGGTGACGGTAGAGCGGCTCGAGGAGATCGGCGATCGCGAGCTCGTACCGCTCGTCTTGGCCGAGGCGCTCGAGCGCGGCGAAGGCCGCGGGGTTCGCCGAGTCGCGCTCGAGGACCGCGCGGTAGGTCTCGATCGCGACGTCGACCTGGCCCATCTCCCCCTCGCGGAGGGCCGCGAGGCGGAGCATGAGCCCGATCTGCTCGTCGTCGGTGGTCGCGAGGTTGAGCTGCGACTCGAGGTTGTCGGCGAGCTCGCTCCACAGCTTCTGGCGGACGAAGAGCGCGTCGAGCGACTGCAGCGCGCGCGTGCTCGCGGGGTCGAGCTCGAGCACCTTCTTGTAGGCCACGACCGCGTCGCCGGGGCGCCCGAGGCGCTCGTCGTGGATCTGGGCCATCTGGACGAAGAGCGCCTCGCGCTGCGACGGGTCGACGGCCTGGTCGACGCGCCGCTCGATGACGCCGATGAGATCGGTCCACCGCTCGGTGCGCACGAAGAGCTGCTCGAGGGCCGCGAGGGCCTCGGGGTCCGAAGGCTCGAGCGACAGGACCTGCGAATACGCCCGCGCCGAGTCGTCGACCGACTGCAGCTTGGCGTCGTACACGCCGGCCACCCGCATCCAGTAGTCCCGCGCCAGCGTCGCGTCGGTGAGCCCCTGGGCGATCTCCTCGTAGAGGACCGTGAGCGGACGCCACGTCCCCGCGACCTCCGCCACCCGCTCGATCTCGGTGCGGGTGTCGGTCGACTGCGAGTCCTCGCGGAGCGCGCGCGACAGGGCGTCGAACGCGCGGCTCCAGTCGGAGAGCGCCTCGGAGCTGATGCGCGCGATCTTGCGGAGGATCTGGACCCGCTTGTCGGTCTCGCCCTCCGACTCGGCGAGGATGCCGAGGGCGGAGATGAGCTTCTCCCAGTCGCCGCGCTCCTCGTAGATGGACTCGAGGATGCGGGCCGACTCGGCTCGAAGCTCCGGATGAGCGAGCAGCGCCTCGAGCGCGGCGCGCGCGCCCTCGTGCTGCGTGTCGAGGAAGAGGATCTCGCGGTAGTTCTCGAGCGCACCCGCCGCGTCGGAGAGGTGCTGCTCGAGCGTCCGCCCGAGGCGGTACTTGAGATCGATGAGGGCGGCCTCGGTGTTGTCGAGCTCGATGCGGCGACGGAGGACGTCGACGTAGGGCTCCCAGCGCGAGAGCTGGCCGTAGAGGCGGTCGAGCGCGGTGAGCGCCTCGACGTCGGTCGGATCCTCTTCGAGCACCGCGTTGTAGGTGTCGATCGCGCGATCGACGTCCGCGAGCTGCGTCTCGTAGAGCTGCGCGACGGCGTACGAGATGGCGCGCTTGGTCTCGGGCTCGGGCGCGAGCTCACGCTTGCGCTCGTAAATTCCAAGCAATTCCGAAAACTTGCCAGTGTCCCGGTACAGCCGCTCGAGGGCCGCGAGCGCCTCCTCGTTTTCGCCGTCGGCCTCGTACACGGCGCGGTACGCCTCGAGGGCCTCGTCGACGCGCTTGACCTCGTCCACGAGGACGCGGCCCATGCGCAGGCGCAAGGTCACGGTGACCGCGGGGTCGACCGACGCCTCGATGGCCTGCTTGTAGGACGCGATGAGCTGATCCCACGCGCCGGTCACCTTCGCCGCGCGCTCGACGTCGATCGTGCTCTGCTCGTCGTGCGGGACGAGGGTGAACGCGACGAGGTAGCGATCGAACGCCTTCTGCGGGTCCTTGACCTTCCCCTCGTAGAGGGCGGCGACCTCGCGGAGGAGGTGGACCTTGTTGAAGTCGTCCTCCTCGTGACCGAGCTTGACCTCGATCGCGTTGGCGAGCGCCTTGGAGTTGCCCGACTGGGTGTAGATCGGGATGAGCGCCTCGGCCGCCCGGAGGTTCTGCGCGTCGAGCTCGAGGACCTTCTCGTAGGCCTTGGCGGCGCGGTCGGACTTCTGCTTCTTGTCCGCCCACAGCTCCGCGATCTTGAAGAGCAGGCCGATCTTGGCCTCGGCGTTCTGCTCCTTGGCCTCTTGCTGCTCGAGGACGCGGATGAACTCGTCCCACTTGCCGGTCTCGGCGTAGAAGACCTCGAGGTCGTCCCAGCGGCCGAGCGCGAGGTACTTCTTCTTGAGGGCCTCTTGGGCCTTGCGGTCGTTCGGATCGAGCGTGAGGAGCGAGCGCCACGCGGTGACCGCGCCCTCGTCGTTGTTGAGGCGGTCGCCGTAGATCGTGCCGAGCTTGGTGAGGATCTGGATCTTCTGCGCCGGCTCGTACGTGACCTCGGCCTGCTTCTCGAGGACGTCGACGAGCTTGTCGAACTCCTTCGAACGCTCGTAGAGCAGCGAGAGGGCGCCGAGCGCCTCGGCGTTGCTGTCGTCGTTGGCGAGGACCTCGTTCCAGAGCTCGATGCAGACGTCGGGCTTCTTGACGCGCTCGGTCGCGAGCTTCGCGATCTCGAGGAACTTCGCCGCGCGGGCCGAGCCCGCGTCCATGCGCTCGGCTTCGCGACGCTCCAGCCCGAGGAGCTTCTCCCAGTCGCGACGCTTCTCGTACATTTGACGCAGGTATTCGATCGCCTGCGCGTTGTCGGGATCGAGGGCGACGACCTGCTCGTACGCCTTCACCGCCTCCGCCTGGTTCGCGAACTTGCCGACGTACAGCTCCGCGGCCTTGGAGTAGAGCTCCACCTTCTCGGCGACGTCGGGCACGGCCGCCGCGAGCTGCAGCAGCACCTTCACGTATTCGTTGTAGCGCTTCGCCGCTTCCTGCTTCTCGGCGAGGGCGCGCAGCTCCGCGATCTTCGCCTCGTCGGCGGGACCTGCCGCCTGGGCGGCGGGCGCGGGCGCGGGCGCGGCGGCGGCCGGCGCGGGCGTCGGCTCGGGCGCCGCGGCGTGCACCTCCTCCGGCGCTGCCGGCTCGTCGGCGGGCGCCGTCGCCTCGACCTCGACCTCGACCTCGACGGCGGGGGCAGCCACCACCTCGACCGCGGCCGGCTCGGCCTGACGCGCGGCCATCTCGCCGCGCAGGGCCGCCTCGATCTGATCGCGGCTGACGAGCTGCGTGGCGACGTCGTCCATCATCCCCGTCGGCGGGGGCGCGGTCGGCTTCACGTCGTGCGCGGGCGCGGCGGCCGGGTCGTACTCCTGCGGAGGAGGCGACGTGTCGGCCTTGGTCGCGCCCTTCTTGCTCGAGATCGGCTCGCCGATCTGGAGCTCGAAGGCGCGGAGCTCGGGGTGATCGGGCGCGACGTCGAAGAGGCGCTCGAACACGGTGCGCGCGCGGATCAGGTTCCCGACCTGCTTCCACGCGATGGTGCCGGCCTGCGCGAGCAGGAACGCGGCGCGGCCGTTCTCGCCGGCGCCGGTGACGGCCTCCTCGGCGAGGTTCAGCACGCGATCCCAGTCGCCGCCCTTGCGGCCGAAGGTGTCGCGGATGAAGTGGAACGCGCCCTCGTCCTCGGGGTCGAGCTTGACCGCTTGCTCGAGGAAGCGCGCGCCGATGTCGACGTTCTGGTGGCGCGACACCCAGCGCGTGCCGAACACGTGCGAGAGCTTCGCCTTCACGTCGCGCGTGGGGGCGCCTTGGGCGAGGCGGGTCTGCAGCGAGTCGAGGTCGTCGCCGCGACCGGCTTCCATCACCATGCCCTCGTAGAGCGCCGCCGCCTGCTTCGAGGTCGGATCCGCCGCGTAGGCGCGCTGGAGCATGTCCTCGAACTCGGCCGGCGCGAACCGACGGACGATGCGCGCCGCGCGAAGGAGCATGCGCCCCTTCGCCTCGGCGGCGTCGGCCTCGCCCGAGGCGCGCACGAGGCGCGCGACGTGATCTTGCCACGTCGCGCTGTCGGCCTGGACGTCCTCGAGGCAGCCGCTCGCCTCGGTGTTCTGACCGCCGCTCGCCGAGAGCGCGCGGGCGTAGGTCGCGGTCGCGCGGTCGTAGTCGCCGAGGTCGCAGAGCACGTCGCCGAGCTCGACGAGCAGCGCGCTCGCGATGCTGCCGTCCTTCACGCTCTTGAGCTCGAGCTCGATGAGCTTCTGGACCATGTTCAGCTTGCCGAGGTCCCAGTAGATCGCGCGCGCCGACTCGAGGCTCTCCGCGAGCGCCGGGTTCAGCTTGTAGGCGTCCTGGAAGTGCTTGAGCGCCTTGACCCCCGACAGGAACTTCGACTCGAGAACGCGTCCGAGGCGCAGGTGATACGACGCACGGACCTCGTTGGCACCGCCGGAGGCGATCCCTTTCTCGAGCTCTTCGACGAGCCCCTGCCAGTCATGAATGGTCTCGAGATGCGCTAGTCGCTCCTGAAGTTCCATTGACCTGGTTCCTCGAAATCTCCGGCGGGACCTTGCGACGCATCACACACGACGGCGACGCGCGAGCCTCCGCGCGCCTCGTGAGGACCCAAGGTGTTCCCGCACCTTTTTCCGTATCCAACGCTATCAGAGCTAGGCGGACATTTGGGCAACGTTCAACACAGCCCCGTCCAGGTAAGTCCACCGTTTCGGACGCACGATTTTCTTGACAATGGCACCCGGCCAGCGCGCGCGCCCGAGGGCGAGGAGGCGCGCGCGATCCCCCGGCGCGCGGCCGGCGCGGGGGCGGGGCGTGGTCGGAGCGGCGACCAGGGCAGGCCCCAGGCGCGCGGCGCGGCGGCGACGCTCCCGCCGTACGCCGGGGTCGACTTCGGGCGGGATCGGCGGCGCGGGACGCTTACTGAAGCGTGCCGCCCATCTTGCTCGCGAGCTGCTGCGCCTGCGAGCACTGATCGGCGTAGCGAGCGGCGGCCGCCCCCTTGCAGATCATCTTCTGGAACGCCTGCAGGTTCTGCATCGCCTGGCTGGTCTGCGGCGGGCTGACCTGCGCGTACGCGGCGCCGAGGTTGAAGAACGCGATCTGCTGCCCGGGCTCGGTGCACTGACCGCAGGCGCGCTTCGCGAGCTCGTACTCCTTGAGCGCGTCGTCGAGCTTCGGGGGCTGGCGGGACTCGTAGACCTGGCCGAGGAGGCTGTGCAGGCCGAAGAGGAACTTGTCGCCCTCCTTGCCGAACGACAGACCCTCGCGCACGACCTTCTCGCCCTCGTCGATGTAGCCGAGGCGGAGGTAGAGGTCGGCGAGCGGAATGTAGAACGCGAGCTCGTCGGGCTTGGCCTCGATCGCCTTCTGGTACTCGCGGAGCGCGCCCTGCTCGTCGTCGAGGTGAAGGAGCACCTCGGCGAGCTCGAAGTGCGCGTCCCAGAGGCCGGGATCCTTCTGGATCGCCTCCTCGAGCGGGCCCTTCGCGTCGTTCCAGTTGCCGCCGCCCTGCGCCTTCGCGGCCTGGCGAGCGAGCGCCATGCCCTGCTGGAAGTAGTAGTTCGCGAACGTCGGCGCGACCTTCTGCGCCTTGAGGCACGTGGAGGCGACCTTGTCCCACTGCTCCTTCTTCGTGTACGCGAGCGCGAGCTTCCACATGATCCGGTGGTTCGTCGGATCGAGCGTCGTCGCTTGCTCGTACTTCGAGATCGCCTCGTCGACGTTGGTCGACTTCACCTTGTCGGCCTCGATGGCGAGGTTCACCGCCTCGATGTTGTTGCGGCTGCACCCGCCGGTGGCGAGCGCGCCGAGGGCGACGACGGAGACGAGGGCGAACGACGCGAACCTTCCGGCGGTCTTCATGGCGGGCGCAGTCTAATCTCAGCCCGGGGGCCGAGGGAACGGTTTTCGAGGCACCCGGGGCGAGAAAAGCGAGCCGGAAACGCCGGGCCCCGCGGCGCCGGACGCAGGCGTCAGGGGGCCTTCCAGGGGGCGGCCTTCGGCAGCAGGTGGATGCGCCAATCGTCGGCCGAACCGTTGTGATCCCCGGGCTTTTCGATGGTCTCGACGGTGAAGCCGGCGTCCTTCAGCTTCTGCCAATCCTGCCGAACTTTGGTGATGTTGAACGAGCCGTCGCCGGTGGCGGCGAAGTGGACGATCGGGAACTTCCACGCGGCGCCCGCGATGAGCGCGTCGGCGCCGCCGGGCAGGCCGGTCTTGTAGGCCAGGAGGCCGTCGAAGCGCGACGCGTTCTTGAGGGCAACGGTGTAGGCGGTGACGCCGCCCGACGAGTAGCCCCCGAGCGTCACCTTCTTGCGGTGCACCCAGAAGCACTCCGCCACGTCGTCGATCGCGGCGAGGACGCGGGGCTCGTCGGCCGCCGCCCAGCAGTTCTTGGCGGCGTTCTCGATCGCGATCGCGATATACGTATGGGTATTGTGGACCTCGGGAGGGACCGCGCCCCACTCGAGGAAGTTCTGGGCGTTGTCGCCGCAGCCGTGGAGCACGGCGACGAGCGGGGTCGGCGCGGGCGCCTTGGGATCGTAGCCGTTCGGCAAGCGCGCCCAATATTCGCCCGCGGGCGACTGGAGCTTGAAGTAGCCCGACGCGTTCTTGTTGATCGCGCACGTGCGCGTGGGCGCGGGCCCTGGGTCGTTGGGGTCGACGCCGCCCGACGAAGAGCCGCCCGACGACGAGCCGCCCGACGACGAGCCGCCCGACGACGAGCCGCCCGACGACGAGCCGCCCGACGACGAGCCGCCCGACGACGAGCTCCCCGACGCGCCGCTCGACGACGACCCGTCGTCCGCGGGCGTGTCCCCTTCGGAGGAGCAAGCCGCCGCGAAGGAGAGGAGCGCGAGAGCACCGAAGCCGAGAGCGAGGGAGACAAAACGCATCGCGGCGATAGTCTAGCAGACTACCGCCGCGTGCCACTCCGCAGGAACCGCGCTCGCGCTGGCGATCCCGCCAGCGCTGCGCGACCCGGCGTGCTCAGTCGCCCGGGTTGAAGATGATCGGGTAGACGACGGTGACGATGCCGCCCTCGGGCTGCGGGAACGAGAGGTTGCCGAAGCCGCGGACGACGCAGGACACCACGCCTTGATCCGGGAGATCCGAGCCGCCGTCCGAGGCCGTGGAGACGGCGCCGTTGCGGTCGATGATGAACTTCACCGCCACGCGGCCGGCGAGGTTCGGGTTGGTGCGCAGGCCGTTCTCGTAGCAGAGCTTGAAGCGGCCGAAGTTCTGGCGAACGATGCGCTGGATGACCTCCGGCGGGAGGCGGCCGTTGACCTGGGTGACGCCCTGGCGAACGCTGGGCGACTTGGTCTGGTGCGCGCCGCCGAGGCGGCCGTGGCCGCTGCCGAAGCCCTGGCCCTGGCCGGTGCCGGCGCCGTGACCGATCGTGCCGATGTTGCCGAGGCCGATGCCTTCGCCGCGACCGCCGCCGCCCTCGCCGACGCCGGAGAGGCCGAGGCCGCCCGCGCCGAACGAGTCGCCGATCGAGTCGCCCCACATGTTGCCGCGGGCGCTCATCGGGTCGTTGCCGAGCGACTCCTCGCGACCCCAGGGGGCCGTCGGAGCGTTCGGATCGCCGCCGGCGCCGACGTTGAGGAGACCGATCATGCCGAACTCCGCGGCCTCCTTGAGGGCGGCCTGGCGCGCGATGTGCGGATCGGGATTGTCCTGCGGACCCTGGACGCCGAAGCGCTTGCCGGTGTCCTTGGTGTTCGGGTTACCCATCGAGCCCTCTTCGCCCTTGGCGCGAGTGCCCGTGCCACCCTCCTTGTTGTCGGCGGTGTTCTCCGCGACCTGCTCGGTGGGCTTCTCCTCTTGCTCACGCTCGGCGGCGGCGTTGAGCATCTTCTGCATGAGGAGGATCTGGTCGCGGTCGATCGCCTCGGCGTCGTCGCCGTTCATCTTCGGCATGAAGAAGGCGAGCGAAGCGACCACGCCCATGTGGAGGAGGAACGAGAGGCCGACGAACAGCGGCGCGGCCGGCTCGAAGCTCGAGAACACGCCGGTCGGCGGCGCCTTGCCCGCGTTGACGGCGGCGACCTGGAAGCCGAGGCCGCTCTCGAGGAACATCTGCGCCTTCGCGCCGCCCGGCATGTCGAACTCGTAGGCGCCGCCCATCTCGCTGGACGGCCGCGCGCGACCGCCGGAGATGAGATCCGCGAGCTGAACGCGACCCTGGCCGGGGATGTCGACGTGGCCGCTGGTGCGCGGGAGGATGCAGAGGGAGATCATGCCGCCGCGAACGAGGACGACCGGCGCGCGGGTCGTGCCGAGGGTCTCGCTCGGGACGAAGTACTGGCAGCCGACCGTCTCCTCACCGACGTAGAACGACGTCGGCGGGTCGAGGTGCTTCACGTGCAGCGTGTTCGAGTCCCACAGGACCGAGACCTCCACCGCCGCGCGGTGCGACTCGACCTCGTCCGGGTGGACGTCGGGGCCGGTCTTGATCATCGAGAACGTGTAGGGCTGGTTCGGATCGAAGTCGCTGCCGCCCGGCGCGTTCACCGCGAGGCCGCCCTGATCCGCGGCCTGGGCCACGAAGGGGTTCGCCGGCGCGAAGGGGTTCGCCGCGGCGAAGGGGTTCGCCGCGGGAGCGGCGGCCGCCGCGAAGGGGTTCGCGGCCGCGGGGGCCGACGGCGCGGGTGCGAACGGGTTCGCAGCCGGGGCGGGCGGGGGCGGCGGCGCAGCCTCGGCCGCGGGGATGCCAGGCACGGGCATCGCAGCGGTCGGGGTGTTGATGCGGCCGACGCCGGCGACCGTGGCCGCGGTGGCGAGCTCCTCGCGCGGCGGCGGCGGGGCGGCGACCGGCGGCGGCGCGACCGAAGAAGCTGCCTCCTGGATGGCCTCGAGCTGGATCATCGTCGAGCCGACCTGAATCTGGTCGCCCGGGCGGATCTTGCACTTGTTGACCCGCTGACCGTTGACCATCGTCCCCGGCTCGTTGCCGAGGTCGATGAGAGTCACGTCGTCCGCGTTCTGGAGCGAGACCTCGATGACGGCGTGCATGCGCGCCGCGAGATCGTCGTCCACGCGGAGGTGGCTCTTCTGGTCCTTTCCGACCTTGATGATGTTCTCGGTGATCGAGCGCCGATCGACGAGAGCGTCGCCTTGGTAGATCGCGAAGGTCAGGGTGAAACGTGCCTTTTCCATCGTCAGCCTTCCGCCGCGGTTTCGCGGCCTCGCCTCTCGTGGAGGCGAACGATTTCACGCGATTTGCGTGAAGAACTTCCTACAGATTCTCGACGGACTTGAGCATCTCGGGCACGAACGACGTTCGGGGCCGGATGAGGGTCGTGCGCACCGGCCCGGGGCGAACGCGAATGGTCGCGTCGTTGGGACCGAAGCCACCGGCGGCGAGCGGATCGTCCGCGAACTCGTAGCCGTAGCCACCGTTCGAGTCGCTCGTCTTCGCGCCGGCGGCGCCACCACCAGCTGCCGGTGCTCCTTGAGCGAGAGCCGACGCGCTGGCGAACAGAATCCCCGCACTGACCAGGACCGTGAGGAAACGCTTCATGGGTGGGCTCCTTGCTCGACCTGCCGAGCTCGACCCCGAAGCCTTTAGCACTTCGCGGGCCGTGAGTAACCTGTTGCAATCTCTCGAGAAAATTACGACGTCGTTACAGTATTAGTGTATCGCCGAGGTGCAGGTCTCGTCAAACCGTAGCGCGGGGTTGTGCGCACTTGGAGACTCAGACAAGACGGCCTCGGAAAGGTTCCCTGAGTTCGTTCACCTTCGTCCAGGGAGTACACCAAAGGCGCGACACCCCTTGGATGTGCGCGCCTCGGCAGCGAAAACGCTAGGCGTTTTGAGCGGTTGGTTACGGCTTGGGCGCTTCCTTCGGCGGCTCCTTCGGAGCGTCCTTCGGGTCGGCCTTCACTTCCATGCTCAAGAACTGGATGGTGTCGTCGATGTCGCCGATGCGGCCGCGGTCCTTGTCGGTCCCATTGCCGCGCGCGCTCTTGACGGCGCCGTCGTATTCGGGCTTCCCCGCCGCCTTCTCGATGAACTGCTGGTAGATGCCCTTCGCGGCCGTGAGGGCCGCGATGGTCTTGTCTTTCCCGCCGCCGGCCTTGGCCTTGTACTCCTGGGTGAGGATGCCCTCGTTGAAGTACGCGTCGGGGCGGTTGCCGTCGAGCTTCTTGCAGGTGTCGAGCTCGGCCTGGACGGCCGCGACCTGCGCGTCGTAGTTCGAGTCGTTGATGAGGCCGCGGAGCGCGAGCGCCAGGCCGAGGTGCGCGTCGTAGTCGTTCGGGCGCATCTCGAGCGCCTTCTTGTACGCGCCGGCCGCTTGCTCGAAGCCGCGGAACGAGAGGTTGACGGCCGCGTAGTTCATCTGCGCTTCGAAGAACTTCGGGTCGAGCTTGGCCGCGCTCGCGAACTCGGCGACGGCGCTGTTCACCTGGCCGAGCTCGTTCTGGATGAGGCCCGCGGTGTTGTGGATCGGCGCGTAGCTCGGGTTCTTGCGGATGGCCTGCGAGCAGACCAGCGCCGCGAGCTCGAGCTGCTGGTGGTCGGCGCGCTTGGCCATCGCCGCGTTGGTGGCGATCTGCCGCCCACGCGAGCCCTTCTGCGAGCTCTTGATGGCGCCCGCGCGCGTCTTCGCCTGCTGGAAGTAGTAGAGCGCGAGCTGGTTGAACGCCGGCATGTAGGAGTCGTCGATCGCGAGCGCGCGCTGCAGGTTCTGCTTCGCGCACTCCATGTCGTCCTTGCAGCCCTGGCCGCCCTGGGCGGCGTCGCGCTGCATCTGGAACATGGCGAGGTTGACGAGCGCGGGGACGTTCTGGAACTTCGCGTCGAGAACCGCCTGCTGCAGCTCGCTGATGACGCCGTCCTCGTTCTGGTCGGCCTTGTACTTGTAGAGCGCGAGCTGCGCGCGCGCGTGGTGGAAGTTGCCGTCGTCGGCGAGGGTCTTCTCGAACTTCGCCTTCGCTTCCTTGTCCATGCCGCAGCGCTGGTACGCGAGGCCCGCGTTGAAGCTCGCCTCCGGGAACTTGCCGCCCTTCTGCTCCGAGGCCGCGGCCTCGAAGCGCTTGGCGACGTCCTGACACACGGCGTTGTCCCAGTCGTTGGCCTTGTCGTGACCGAGGAAGGCGTCGATGGCGGCGTTGAACTTGTTCTCTGCCTCCTTCGACACCTGCTCCGGCGGCGTGCCGCCCGAGCTCGTCTTGCTGCCGCCCGTGTTGGGCGGCGGCTTGTCGCCGCCGCCGCCGCACGCGGCGAGGATCGAGAGGCCGAGGAGGCCGACGGTCGCGAGAAGTTTGGCTTGCGTCTTCATGGTGCTCCTCCTCCCCTCACTTCTTTCCACCGGGCAGCGGACGACCGCCGCCCTTGCCTGCGCCGCCCTTCGGAGCCGCGCCGCCCGCGGCCGGAGCCGCGCCGCCCTTGGACGCCTCACCCTTGTCGTCCTTGGGCTGCTCGGCCTGCGCGGACTTGTCGGGCGCCGCGACCGGCGGGTGCCAGAACTGGCCGCCCACGAGCACCGGGGGCGACTTCTCGTCGAGGCCGCTGTTGGAGAGCGTGGGCGCTCCGCGGAGCTCGTCGACGACGTGGTACTCGGCCTTGTAGTTCTTCGCGAGCCAGACCTCGCAGTTACGCGAGAACTCGTCGAAGTACTGGTAGGTGACCGAGAGCTTGAGGCACTTCTCGAGCGCCGGCTTCGCGTTCTTGACCTTGTAGGGCTCGGAGGCCTGGTCGAGCGCGTTGTAGTAGGTGTTGCGGAGCTCGTCGTCCGTCTTCCAGGCGGCCGGGATCGGCGCGCGGCGGAAGTCGTCGACGAAGTCGCCCCACATCAGACCGGAGCGCGAGCCGGCGGCGATGACCCACCGCGGCGGGGGAACGGGCTTGAGCTCGAGGATCTTCACGTACTCGGGCTCGACCTGCTCGATGGCCGCCTTCTTCTTCTCGTACCAGTCCTTGACCTTGGTCCCGATGTGCTTGAGGACCTCGTCCTTGCTCCCCTGCCCCTTGTACTCGGGGAACTTGAGGGGATCGACCTTCGCCTTGCGGGCGTCCTCGGCGGCCATGAAGTAGGCCTCGCCGACGGCGTTGAGGGCGCGCGCCATTCGCTTGTCCTTCTGCGCGTCGTCCTCGGTCGTGTACGCGGCGCGGATCTTCGCCTCCGCGTCCTGCGGGTTCTGCCAGAGGCCGCGGACCTTGGCGTATTCGCCGCGGGCCTCGCCGTCCTTCTTCAGCTTCGCGAGCGCCCGCGCGTACGTCGCGTGCGCCTGCACCTGGATGTCGGGAGCGGCCTTGTCGATCACGCCCATCGAGCCGGCGAACGCCGCGCGGGCCTTCTCCCACTCTTCCTTCTCCGCGTAGTGGGCGCCGATCGCGAACTGGATCGAGGCCGTCTGCGCGGGCTTGGCGCCGCCGTAGTTCTTGGTGAACAGGCGGGCGTCTTCGATGGCCTCGTTCTCCTGGCCGAGGCCGAGGCGGAGGAGGACCGCGTCGGAGAGCGCCGCGTCGGCCTTCTCCGCCTTGGGGTCGGTCTTCGCGTACTTCTCGAACCACTCGGCGGCGAGCTCGTAGACGGCGATCGCCTGGTAGTTGCCGCCGATCTCGTAGACCGCCTTCTTCGCCCACGGAGAGTTCATCTTCGTGCGGGCGTCGAACTCGAGGAGCGCCTTGCGCGCGGTGATCGCCTTGGCGACGAGGCGGGCGGCCTGGAAGGCCTTCGCCGCGTTGTAGACGATTTCGTCGCAGCGCTCGGCCTGGGGCTGCTGGTTGGCAGCGACCGGGTCCTGGCAGTACTTGCGGAACATCTCGAAGTACGAGTTGCCCGCGTCCTCGAAGGAGGACAGCGCCGCCGCGCCTTGCTCGGTGTTGGCCTTGGCGATCTTGCCCTCGGCCTTGAGGCGGAGGAGGTCGACCTGGACCTTGTTGAGGTTCGTGCAGTTCTCGGCGTTCTTCGCGGCCTTCTCACCGGAGCAGTAGAGCTCGATGAACTTCGGCACGTCCTGCGCCATGTCGTCGGCGCAGCCGAAGCGCTTCGGCTGGCCGTGCTCGCGGAGCACGTTGATCGACTCGAGATAGAGCTGCGACGCGTAGACGGCCGAGTCGTGATCCGCGTGGCTGAGCGCCACGTCGCGGAACGCGTAGCCGGCCTCGTCCCAGTGCTGCGCCTCGAAGTAGGTGCGGGCGCGGGCGTACTTGACCTCGACGAGCTGGTTCTGCCCCTCTTTGTCGTTCGCGCCGGGCTTGATGTAGCAGATGTAGCGGTTGAACGCCGCGATCATGCCCTTCTGCGCCTCGGTGAACTCCTTCGGGCGGAGCTTCGCCTCCTCGTCCTCCTTGGAGGCCTTCTTGTCGTCCTTCTTGGTGCCGGGGAGCTGGCCGACGCCCTTCTTCCCCTCGCCCTTGGCGTGCTGCTGATCGTAGATCTTCTGGAAGCAGAGCACCGCGGCGTACGCGGCCTCGGCGGCCTCGGGCGCGTTCGGGTTCTCGGCGACGACGGAGTCGAACGCCGGGCCGCACGCGGCCCAGTTCTCCTGGAAGTACAGGAGGTCGGCCATCGCGTACTTGATCTTGTAGATCGTCGGCCAGTCCTCCTTGACGATGCGCGGGAACTCGAACTTCGCGAAGTCCTGCGCCGTCCAGGTCTCGGTGACGCGCTTGTAGAGGTACGCCGCCAGCGTCATCGTCTTCTGGTCGCCGGTGCCGCGCTGGCCCTGCGAGCCGACGGCCTCGAGGTGCCAGGCCATCGCGGTCTCGCTCATGAGCTGCGCCGTCTTGTTGGCGCACTCCTGCTTCGCCTCGGCGCTCTGCCCGCCGTTCTTGAAGTCGGTGTAGACCTTGAGCTGGTTGTCGAGCTCGCCCTTGATCGGGTCCTTGTTGCCGCCCTTCATCGCCATCGTGGCTTCGGTGATGTGGGCCTGGTACAGGCAGAACTTGGCGCCGCTCTTGTCGCGGTTGATGAGGTCGCGGTAGAGGATGATCGCTTCCGGATAGTGGCCGGTGTCCAGGTAGTTCATACCCAGGTCGTCCATCATCTTGAACGTCTTCTCGCTCCCCTGCTGGTCGCCGCTGATGCCCTTGAAGAAGTTGTGGGCCTGGGCCGGATCGCCCTTGAGCGCGTAGACGGGGATGATGTCGCGACGGGCCGAGTCGCCGAGCTTGCTCGCGCCCGGGAGCTGCGCGTAGGCGACGCTGAAGTCGATGACCTTCTTGAAGGCGTTGAGCGCCTTGTCGAGCTCACCGGTGTTCCAGTACACGTACGCGAGCTTGTAGAACGCGTAGCCGTACACCTTGTTGTTCGGCGGCGGGTACTTGATGACCTCGATGTACGCCTTCGCGGAGAGGTCCCACTTGCTCGGGTCGCCCTGGGCCTCGTTGAAGAAGAGCTCGCCGAACGCGAGGTAGGCGTTCGGGATGTACTTCGAGTTCGGGCTCTTGTTGATGAGCTCGTAGTAGACCGAGCGCGCCGTCTTGTAGTCGCTCGCCTGCTCGTATTCGTAGGCGAGGTAGTAGAGGACCTCGTCGAGCTGGGCGTAGTTCGGGTACTCGTTCTTGATGAGCGAGTAGTACTGGATCGCCTTGCCGCGCGCGGCCTTGAGGACCGCGTCGGCCTGGTTGGCCTGGGTCTGCTTCTGGCCTGCTTGCTGCTGGTTCGTCTTCTTGAGGTTGTCGCGCTCGATCTCCGCGTTCGTCTTGTCGCGGAACGCCGCGCTCTCGAGCTCGACGTAGTCCTCGGCGAGTCGGCGAGCGAGGGTCGGACGGTCGGTCGCGTTCTTCGCGGTGGTGTCGAAGAGGCGCTCGAGGCCCTGGATCTCGGTGACGAGGAGCGCGCGCTGGCGCGCCTGGAGGCGCGACTTGCGCTCGTCGCGCGGGATCTCGTTCATCGACGGCTGGTTCGGCTTCGTCTGCTGGTCGCGCTTCTTCAGATCCGCCGGGGGCGGCGCCGAGTGGAAGTTGACCTGCGGCTGCTTGCCGTGCGCGCCGACGTTGAACTCCTTCGGCCCCGCGCCGCCGCACGCCGAGAGTGCCTCTTTGGCCTTGGTTTCGATGCAGACGTTCGCGTCGGCGGATGCGGTGCCGGCGAGCGTGACCGCGCCCGCGACCGCGAACGCCCCGACCATCCAAGTGAAGACCCGATTCATTCCAACTACCTCCCACACTTCGAGGTGATCGTCTGCCTGTAGAACCCGAGCTCGTCACGCCAGTACTCGCCGTCGAACGGCCAGATGACGTGCTCCTCGTCGGGCTTCACGATGTTGCGCTGCGACTCCTGCACGCTGACCTGCGTGCCGGCGATCGCCGCGTCGAGCTGGTTGCGCTGCGCGGCGGTGATGTCGATGAGGATCTTCGCGCTGTCGCGGAGGTGCTCGTTCAGCTCGGCGAGGTTGCGCTCGTAGCGCTCGCGGGCGAGCTGGCCCGCGTTGCGGACGGCGATGTCGCGGGCGAGCTGGAGCGCGTCCTTGACGTCGTTGCCGAGCGCCGACTCCTTGAACGCGCCAGACGCCTTCTGGAAGCGCTTGCCCTCGTCGTCCAGCACCTGGACGTACTGGAGGTGACGGAGGAGCTGGCGATCGGAGAGCGCGTTCTTGACGACGATCTTGATGCGCGGCGGCACGTCGGCCTTGTCGTCGCGGACGTCCTTCAGGAACTTGTAGAACGCCTCTTCCTGGTTCTCGCCGGTGTACTTCTTGAGGACCTTGGCGAGGTCGTCGTAGATCGGCTGGTACTTCTGCTGGAACTTGGCGACGATCGTGGTCGCGTCGTCGTACTGGCAGTTCGCGAAGTAGATGACCGCCTTCAGAATCTCCGCTTCGGGATAGTACGAAGCCGGGAAATACGGCGCCTGGATCGTGTGGATGTTGCCGAGCGCGTGCGCGTAGTCGCCGGCCATGAAGTAGGCCCAGGACTCCTCGAAGAGCCCGTCGAGCCAGTACTCGCTGCCGACGTCGACCTTGTTCCAGTACTTGACCGCGGCCGAGAGCTTGGTCGAGTCGATGGTCGGCTGGCCGTTCTCGTCGAGGCGAATCGAGGCCGAGTAGTACGTGCGCGCCATCGAGAGGAAGGCGAGGTCGCGCATGCGCGACTCGTCCTCGACGCCCTCGGCGCCCTCTTCGATCGCGCCGACGACGCGCTGGAACGACTGCACCGCCGGGATCGACTTGCGCAGCTGGACGTAGCTGATGCCCTGGAAGAACTGGCCCTTGATGTAATACTTGCTCTCGCGCGCGACCTTGCCGAAGAGGCGGATGGCGTCTTCGTACTGGCGGTTGCGGTACTTGTACCGACCGAGCAGGTAGTTGAGCTGCCAGAAGAGCTCGCGCTGGTTCGAGTTGTCGAACTTCTTGATCTGGTCGTCGGAGTACTTGCCCACGCGCTCGACGATGTCGGCCGGCTCCGGGAGGTCGGTCGCGAGCTTCGCGAGCCAGAGCAGCGTCTCGTTGAACTTGAGGTGGTTCGGCTTGTCGGCGATCTCGGAGAAGATGCCGTACGCGGCCTGGTAGTACTTCAGGCGGTAGAGCGCGATCGCGAGGTGGTACTGCGCGAGCTGCTTGTTGCCCTCGTCGTCGCCCGTCTCGCCCTTGGCGACGCGGTTGAGCGCGAGCGCGGCGTCGGACCACTTCTCGCCGTCGAAGAGGCGCTTCGCTTGCGCCGCCTGCTCCGTCATCTGGCCGGCCTGCGGGGGCGGGCCGAGGTCCTTCTGACCGCCGCCGGCGGCCGGCGTCGTCGGCTCGTCGAGCTCGATCTCCGTGCCTCCGCCCTTCGGCGCGGTGCCGCCCTTCGGCGCGGTGCCGCCCTTCGGCGGCGTCGGAGCGCCACCCTTGGGCGCGGGAGGCTTCGGCTTCGGCTGCGCGTACACGCTGCCCGATGCGAGCGTGAGCGACAGGAGAGAGACCTTCGCGAGGAGCAGCGTTCGAGCGAGAGTCTTACGCATCGTTCGTCCCCAAGGCCGTGCGACGGCGCGCGGCTGGCTGGTGTGTGTTGCGACGGAAATGGGCTCGGCGCGGGGGGCGCCGAAGGCCGCGAGAGAGCGGCGAGCGGGCGTGAAGTAGGGCGGCGGGGGGATGCGGCTTACGGTAGCGCCACCGAAAAGTTCAACGATGTTGCAAAGATACTTCTTTCGCGGGCGACGAATGGTACGGACGGGGTTCTCGCGTTGTCAAGGCGATTCGCCGCCCACGAGCGGCGGCGACGAGGAATTGCGCCCGCGGAGGTGACCGATGGGTCGGGCGTAGGGGCCGGCACTGGGAATGGACCCACGGCGCCATGGCCCCTTGGGTGAGGCACGGGTGTCGATGGGGAGTGGATGGCCTCTCGTCACGCACTTCGGCAGGCGATGGACGTCCCAACTCCGTCCCAATCGGCGAACGGACGAGGGGCGGCGCTTCCGGCGCCAGAACCGCCCGGCTCCGGCCATAAAGCCTTGACGCGTTTCGGCTCCCAGGTTTAGCGTCTCGCCGCCCGAAGCTACTCTTCGCGGCTCGGTTCGCCGCTCCTGGACGGCGAAAAGCACTCTGAGTCTCCCCCCAGCACCCGCCCCTGGCGGGTGACACCCGCGGCAGGCAGGCCCCCGATGACTCGATCTTTCCTCGCACTCACCGCCCTCGGCACGTTCATCGTCGCTGCGACGCTCCCGGGTTGCCCGGACACGGGCGTCGGCGACCCGTGCACTCCGGAGCAGGAGTACAACTCGGCGTTCCTCGGCTTCGACGTCAAAGAGGTCAGCGTCGAGTCGAAGAGCTTCCAGTGCCAGACGCGCCTCTGCCTCGTGAATCACTTCCAGGGCCGCGTGTCGTGCGCCTACGGCCAGGACGCCGACGGCAACGCGCCCTCGAAGGCGGACCCGTGCAAGGTCCCCGGCTCGACCCAGGTGATCGACGGCAAGTCGAACGGCCAGGTCGTCGACCCGAAGAAGAAGGCGACCGTCCCCCCGCAGTGCACCGACCGCAAGGCGGCCAACACGGTCTACTGCTCCTGCCGCTGCTCCAACATCAACGGCGCCACCGACGACGGCGCGGTGTACTGCAAGTGCCCCGAGGGCTTCGAGTGCAAGCAGCTCGTCACCTCGATCGGTCAGGGCAACGAAGGCCTGACCGGCGGCTACTGCATCAAGAACGGCACCAACTACGACTCGAACAACGCGTGCGGCAACACGTGTGACCCGACCACGCAGAAGTGCGACTGAGGTAGGGCGCGCCGCGGAGGACGCGGCGGTCGCGTGGCTGGAGGGCGAAGGCTTCGCGGTGCTCGACCGCAACCTCCGCCTCGGCCCGCTCGAGATCGACATCGTGGCGCGGCGCGGTGACCTCGTCGTCGCGTGCGAGGTGCGCACGCGCGGGCGTGGATCGTTCTCGACCGCGCTCGGCAGCGTGGACGCCAAGAAGCGCAAGACGTTGGCGCGGGCCGCGGAGCGGCTGTGGAACGAGCGGCTCGCGAAGCTCGACCCGCCGGTGCGCCTGCGCATCGACGTCGCGGCCGTCACCGCAGGGCCGGGGGGCATGACGGTCGAATACGTCCCCGGCGCGATCACCCTCGACGAGGTCTGACCCGCCTCGACTCTGGCCCACGAGCCCCGCGCGACCGAGCGTGATTTCCGGGCGAGGGCTCGGCGCCGCGCGGAGGTAGACTCGACGCATGTCGAAGCGCTCCCTCGGGCCGATCCTCGCCGCGATGTTCCTCGCCGCTCCGCTCGCGGTCGCGCGCGCCGACGAGGCGCCGAGCCCCGACTCGCCGAACGCGCACTGCAGCGTCGAGGAGCAGTGCCCCCACGGCGTCCTGTGCGCCTACTCGTTCAAGCCCGGCGCGCCCGACACTCCCGAGTCGCAGATCCAGAAGGCGAAGGAGCTCGACTGCGTCGACGCGGCGAAGAAGAAGGGCATGGAGCTCCGCTGCCGCCACGGCGGGAACTACGCCGGGCAGCACCTCTATTGCCCGAAGGGCGAGAGCGGCTCCTGGGGTGGGAGCAAGAAGGGCTGCGGCAAGTAGCGGCGCGCCCGGACCATCTCTCTCGAGATAGTCGCCGTCACTCCGTCGGGCGCACGCAGCGGCCGCCGAACTTGCCGTACTGGAAGGTGACGGGGAACCCGCCCGCCGATCCGCGCCCGTAGTTGTGGCCCTCCCACGAGCGGCCGATGATCCCCGAGCGGGGGATGTTCGTGTAGTACGTGCCGATCTCGCCCGGGCGGCCGCTGCGGGTGCACGTGGTCGCGCCGCCCGCGGGGGCCGCCGAGAAGTCGCAGAAGTCGTTGCCGGAGGCCGCGAGATCGCCGGTGTATTCGGCGAGATCGCCGTAGAAGTCCATCCAGCTCTCGCCGCCGACCTTCACCTCGGTGGCGTCCATGGGGAACCGGCCGGGCGCGGCGATCCACATGGAGACGTCGAGTGAGGGGTTGATGCCCTTCGGGTACTCGTAGAAGACCCCGTTGTCGCCGAGCGACGTGTCCTGGCAGCCCCAGCCGCCGGTGCCCGGCGGGCCGTTGCACCAGAGGTAGTTCGGACGACCGATGTCGTTCGCTCCCCACGGATAGGCCGACGGCCAGGCGTCCCAGTAGTCGGCGAGCGTCGCCAGCTCTCCGCCGTCCCAGGCGCAGAACGCGACGAGCATCATCGGCATGAGGCACGTCACCGGCTTGGTGTCGAGCTCGCCGCGCGGGATCGCGCGGGGTGGAATGCCGTAGGCGGCGATGTCGGCGTCGGGCTGCCAGTAGGTGGCGTGGCCGTAGTTGCCCGCGCCGTTGTAGCAGCCGCGGATGCCGTTGTAGTTGTCGAGGTCGATCGCGCCGAGGTGGGCGACCAGGTTGAGGGGCCCCGTCTTCGCGGCGGGGAAGAGGTTCCCGACGACGCCGTTGAGCCCCACCATCGTCGCGAGCTGGCTCGCGGGGTTCGCGGCGACGTAGTTCGCCACCCAGGCGCGCACGTTGGGCCCGACGGCGCTGATGAACGAGCGGTAGCGGCCCGCCGTCACCTCGTATTTGTCGAGGCGCTTGCCGCGCGTGGGCAGGGGCAACGATCGGCAGCAGCTCTCGTGCTTGGCGGCGAACTGCCCGACCTCGCCCGTCCCGCACGTCTTGATGCCCGCGGACTCTCCCGTGTCGCACGACCTCGCGACGCACTTGCCGGCCGGCGAGCAGGCGCCGGTCGCGCAGTCGGCGTCGACGCTGCACGCCTTGTCGGTGACGCACCGGGGCGCGGTGTAGCTCACGCCGCCGAAGCTCACCCCGGAGCCGCCGCAGTCGACGTCGCTCTCGCCGCCGTTCTGGACTCCGTCGCTCGAGGTCGGGACGACGCACTTCTTGGTGGCGCCGCTGCAGGCGAGCAGGCCGCAGTCCTGATCGCTCGCGCACGCCTTGCCCGTCGCGCACTTGGGCGCGGAGGCGCCGCCGCAGTCGATGTCGGTCTCGCCCCCGTTCTTCTTCCCGTCGGTCGCGCTGGCCGCGTCGCACGTCCCCGACTTGCAGACGCCCTCGCAGTCGTCGCTCGTCTTGCAGCCCTCGCCGCCGGGGCACGGCTTGTCCTTGGCCACGGCGCCGCCGCAGTCTTTCCCGGTCTCGCCGGCGTTGCGCCGACCGTCGGAGTGGGCGTCGGCGGGCGGAGCCTCGCAGACGTCGCGCGCGCCGCAGTAGTCGGACTGGCAGTCGGCGTCGGCCTTGCAACCCTCGCCCTCGGGGCAGAGCGACGGCAGGCCGACGCCGCAGATCTTCGTCCCCTTGGGGGCGCATCGGCCCGAGAGGCAGACCTTGCTCGCGCACTCGACGCTCTTCGCGCAAGTGTCGCCGTCGCACTTGTCGCAGGAGCCTCCGCAGTCGACCGCGGTCTCGGTGCCGTCGAGGACGCCGTTCTTGCACGACGGCTCGGCGCACGCGCCCGCGACGCAGGTGGACGTGACGCAGTCGGCGTTGCCGGCGCACGCCTCGCCCGCGTTGCACTTGCGGGCCCCGCTCGCGCCGCAGGCGCCCGGAGCTCCGGACGTCGAGCCCGGCGTGTCGCCGGGATCGGACGTGCACGCGCCGAGGAGCGCGAAGCCCGCGGCCATGACGAAACCGAGAGCCGATCGCCCGAGCACCGACACCTTCATCCGGCCTCCTTCACACGTCGAGGGCACGCTTCATCGCGTCACGAACGCCGACGATCTTGGCGACGGCCTCTTCGCTCGCGCCCGACTCCTTCGCCGCGTCGATCGCGGCCTCCAGCTCCTCGACCTCGGTCTTCTGCCGCGCCTTGAGCTTGTCGACCATCTGCTGGAACGTCTCGAAGAAGTCCTGCAGCTCGTCGCCCTTGCGGAGCTTGCCCTGGAAGTTGAGCTTCCCGTCGCCGACCTGCCGCAGGAGGAGCTTCATCTTGTAGATGGGCCCGACCACCTTGTGGGTGAAGTAGATGCCGAGCAGGCCGATGAGGAGGACCATGGCGGTGAGGCCGCCGACGATCGCCATCATCATCTTGCGCTGCCCTTGGACGAGCTGCTCCTGCTGGCGGACGATCTCCTGGTCCGACGCGCCCGAGGCGGCGGAGAAGGCCTTCGCGAGCTCGGGGTCGGCGCCGTAGATCGGGTCGTCCTTGATCGACATCTTGACGACGTCGGAGACCTTCTTGCTCTCCTGGACGATCGCCTCGCTCTGCTTCACGACGGCGCTGCTCGTGCGGAGGAGGAAGCCCCCCATGAACGCGCTGATCGCGAGCGCGACCACGATGATCATCCCCGTGTACTTGAGCTGGAAGCGAGTATCGAGGAGGTAGTTCTTGATGCTCCGCTTGTAACGCGGGGGTGCGCCAGCGGGGCTCTGCGCGGTCGCGGAGGTGCTCATCGTCTCACCATAGTAGCGTGGGTTTCGCCGCCGCTCGCGCAAAACGGCCCGTCCGAGCGGTGGGCTCGTGGAACGAATACGACCGGAGGGTGGCGGCGGTTATCGAAGTCCCGGCGTGATGCGCGGCGTCAGGGGAACTGCGACGCGCTCTGGGCGAACTGGTCGAACGCGAGGCTCGAGGCCATCGCGATCAGCCGATCTTCCGCGGCCTTGTCGCGCTTGCCCACGTTCTGCGACAGTCCCTTGTCGAAGCTGCCGCGGAGGTCTTTGCCCGGGTACGTGAAGACTGCAACCTTCACCTTCACCTTGAGCGACATCCCCCCACCCTCCTCTACATAGGTCGGCGGATCGACGGCGACGGCGAGGTAGAAGCCCTTGAGCTTGCGCTTGGACAGGACCGAGCGCGCGGCGTCGGGTGTCTCTTTGGCGGGGGCGATCTGGATCGTGCCCGCGGCGTCGAACTTCGAGCGCATGGGGTTCACCACGAGGGTCTCGGCCTCACCGGCGCTCCGGCCGCTGTTGTTCGTGATCGAATAGGCGACGTAGAACTTCGCGTTGGGGTTGGCCTTGGGCTCGGGAGGCGACGCGGGCTCGGCGGAGGTGCCGTTGGCCTCGATCGCCTCGATGGCGCGGGTGAGCTGGAGCTTCACCGTCTCGTTGCCCTCTTGGCCGTGGCGCGCGCGCAGACAGCCGAGCGCCGCCGGCCGCGACAGGCGCTTGAGCGCCACCGCCACCGCTTGCCGCACGACCTCGCTCGGATCGTTGATCGCGTCGCAGAGCGGCTGCACCGCGCGCGGCGCGTCGTCTTGAGGGACGGCGCCGAGCGCGAGCGCCGCGTTCGTGCGCACCTTGAAGTCGTCGGCCTTCAAGCGGCTCGCGATGAAGTCGACGTCCGGGCGCGACTGAGCCTCGGCCACGCCCGCGGGCAAGAGCCCGAGCGCGGCTGCGAGGACGACGAGAGCGAAGCGAGAGCTACGCATACTCGACGACCAGCGTAACACGGCGGGGGAACATTCGGGCTAGCCAGGTAGACGAAGGTCGGGGGAGGCCTGTTCAGCGTGTCACGCGTTCGCGCGACGCGGCGCCTTCCCTAGCCCCGCCCGCCGCGACGTGGATCTCTCGCATTGGAATACATCCGACCTAATCGTACGATGTTGGGCTCATGAGACGCACAGGCTCGGCTGCGCGCGGGGCTCGCCCGCCTGCCTTGCCCGCGGTCGCGGGGCTCCTTCGCCTTTGGGTGGCGCTCGGCCTCGCGATGTCGGTCTTCGCGACCGCGGCCTCGGCCCACGCCGCCGGCCCCACCAAGATCCAAGTGCGGGGGACGACGAAGCTCGACGTGCACGCGACGCGCGAGAACGGGCAGGCGGTCCTCTACGGCACCCTCTCGGACGACGCCGGGCAGGCGATCGCCCAGGAGGTGCTGCGGGTGGCGGTCTCGCGCGTGACCGACCCCGCCGACGCTCAGGTCGCCGAGGCGGTTCGCGCCGCGACGCCTTGCGCGCCCGCGAACGCCCCGGGGCGCCCGCCGGCCGAGGACGCGGCGTTCGTGCGGACCGACGAGGGCGGACGGTTCTGCCTCCGCATGTCCCTGCCCCAGGACCGCTACACCGCGTTCGTCTCTTACACCGGGCAGAAGCTGGTGGAGGGCGCCAAGATCGAGCTGCCCTTCGACCTCTCGCGGCGCGCGCTCCTCTTGCGCTTCGACCCCGAGCCGCGGGTGGTGCTCCTCGCCGGCAAGGACCTCGTCTTCGAGATCGCGGCGGCGGTGCAAGACAACGGCGACGAGCGCGCCGCGCCGGGGCTCCGCATCACCCTCACGAACGAGAAGGGCAAGCAGCTCGCGACGTCGGTGACGAACGCCTCGGGTCGCGCGAGCTTCCGGGTGACGTCGGCGGAGCTCGGCGAGCCGGGCAAGGGCGAGCTGCGCGCCGCGTTCGGCGGCGACGCCGACACCTCGTTCGCCCAGGCGCGGGTGGAGATCGAGCGCCGCGCGCAGGTGGAGCTCCGCGCGAGCGCGCCGCAGGACGCGCACGTGCCCGAAGACGGGATCCCGCTCCTCATCGAGGTCTCCACCCGGCGCGGGCCGACGACGGTGGAGCTGCTCTCGCAGGGGAGCGTCGAGGTCCGCTACGAGGGCACGCTCGTCGGCGCGGCCCCGGTGGAGGCGGGGCGCGCGCGCCCGGTCGTGACGTTCGCCGCGCCCGGCGGCGACACCGCGGACCTGCACGTCCGCTACGTGCCCCAGGCGCCCTGGTACGACGCGCGGAACGAGATCGTGGTGCGCGCGCCCATCCGCGGGCCGAGCCCGCTGCGCAAGCTGCCCCTCGTGCTCCTCGCGCTCGCGGTGGTCGGCTGGCTGGCCCTCGGGCGGCGCAACAAGCGCGCGGCGCCGGTCGACCGGCCCGTG
>JAEUKG010000279.1 GCA_016794325.1 Myxococcales bacterium
CCGCGCCTCGCAGCCGCCGCCGTCGCGATCGCAGCCGCCGCCGTCGCGATCGCAGCCGCCGCCCAAGGGCTGAAGCGCGTCAGGAGGCGCCGGCCGCGCTCACGCCCGGGCCTGGCACTCGCCGCAGACTCCGTACATCTCGTGCTTGTGGTTGCGGAGCACGAAGCCGTGCTTCTTCGCGATCCGCTCCTGGAGGAGCTCGATCTCCGGCTCCTCGAACTCGACGATCGTCCCGCACTCGACGCAGATGAGGTGGTCGTGGTGACTCGCGTCGTCGGCGAGCTCGTAGCGGGTGAGCCCGTCGCCGAACTTGCGCTCGTAGGCGACGCCGCACTCGGTGAGGAGCTTGAGGGTGCGGTAGACGGTGGCGTACCCGACGCGCGAGTCCTGCTTGCGGACCTGCGACAGCAGCTCCTCGATGCTCACGTGGCTCGGCGAGAGGAAGAACGTCTCGACGATGAGCCGCCGCTGATCGGTCGACCGGAGCCCCTTCTTCGCCATATGCTCCGACAGGAGCGAACGAAAATGCTCGAGGTGCTGCGAATCGTGATGCGTCTCGGTGGTCTTGACCTTCATGCGCTCGGCGACCGCGGGGCGGAGTAAGACATGTCGCGCCCCCTCTCCGAGGCGTCAAGAGCGAGCTTGTGGCGGGCGCTCACCCCCGCGCTCTCGCTCGGAATAGTGCTGTTCTTTCCCGTGGTTGCCCGCGCCGAACCGCATGAGCTCCGGAGCGACGTCCACGTCGACGCCGCGCTCGCGCTCGGCCTCGTCGGCGCCGCCGCCACCCTCACGGCGACCGAGGGGGGCTTCGCGCCGAGCCGGTGCCGGTGGTGCGACGAGGACGCCGAGGGGCGCGACACGCGCAACGCGGCGGACCGCGCCGTGCGCGCCGCGCTCGTGCGTCGTGACACGACGATCGCGGCGCGCGTGAGCGACATCTACGGCTTGGCGCTCGTGCCCGCGTCGATGATCGGCATGACGATGCTCGCGGCCGCCGACGAGCGCGCGATCGGCAAGACGCCGGTCGACCTCCTCATCGTGTCCGAGGCGGTGGGCCTCGCGGTGACGACCACCCAGATCACGAAGTTCCTCGCCGCGCGCCAGCGGCCCTACGTGCACGAGCTCCCGCCCGCCGAGCGCGACGGCCCCGGCGCTGCCGGCGACCGCTACTTCTCGTTCTTCTCTGGCCACTCGGCGTTCACGTTCGCCCTCGCGACGTCGGCGGGCACGGTCGCGAGCCTCCGCGGGTATCGCGCCGCCCCGTTCGTGTGGGGCGTGGGGCTGACCCTCGCCGCGTCGACGGCGTACCTCCGCATCGCCGCCGACAAGCACTACTTCACCGACGTCCTCGTCGGCATCCTCGTCGGCTCGGCCTCGGGGCTCGCGGTCCCGCTCTTGCACGGTCGGGTCCGAGGGTCGACCGCCGACGGCGCGCCGCGCGTCAACGACGTCATGACCCTCGGCGCCAGCTTCTGAAGGATTGCGCGACCTCGCAACTCTTGCGCGAGCCCACCTCCCCCTTCCCCTCACGTCGCCCGACCTTACATCCGCTCTCATGTCCGTGACCGCCAGCAAACCCGCCCGCGAAGCCACGGATGCCGTGGACGGCGGCGCCGCGTCTGCGCCCGCCGCGCGTCCCCGCTTCCGCCCGGCGCGCGGACGGAAGATCGGGCGGCTCGTGGTCTTCGGTCTGGTCGTGGTCGCGGCGGTCGCCCTCGTCGCCCTCCGCTTCCGCCCGAAGGTGGTCTCGGTCACGCCGGTGGTGCGCGGCGTCGCCATCGACGCCGTCTACGCGACGGCGACGGTCGAAGCGAGCGATCGGGTGACGGTGAAGGCGAAGGTCGCGGGCTCGATCCTCGCGCTCAAGGTTCGCGAGGGCGACGCGGTGAAGAAGGGAGATCTCCTCGCCGTCGTCGACAGCCCGGCGCTCAAGTTCCAGCTCGAGCGCGGAAAGGCCGATCAGTGGGCCGCGTCGCAGCAGGCCTCGGTCGCGTCGCCGCAGCTCGCCGCCGTGGAGGCGCAGTCGCGGATGACGGAGGCGACGCTCAAGAACGCGCGCGAGGAGCGTGAGCGGCTCCAGCGGCTGGTCGCCGCGTCCGCCGCCCCGCCGTCGGAGCTCGACCGCGCCACCAACAACGTGGCGATGCTCGAGGCGCAGCTCGCGTCGCAGCGCGCGCAGCTCCAGTCGCTGCGCATCGACCTCTCGGCGCGGTCGAGCGGCACGAACGCCGCGGTCTCGGAGCTCTCGGCGCGCCTCGCCGACGCCGAGGTTCGCGCGCCGATCGACGGCGTGGTCCTCACCCGGACGGTGGAGCTCGGGGAGCTCGTGCCCGTCAACGGGCCGCTCTTCAAGCTCGGCGACGTGAAGCGGCTCGTCCTCGAGTGCGCCGTCGACGAGAGCGACATCGGCCGCATCTCGGTCGGGAAGAAGGCCGCGGTGTCGCTCTACGCCTTCCCCAAGCAGGCGTTCGACGGCACGGTCTACGAGATCCTCCCCGACGCCGACCGGACGAAGAAGTCCTTCTTGGTCCGCGTGCGCCTCGCCGCTCCCCCCGCGGGGCTGCGCAGCGGGATGAGCGCGGAGGTGAACGTCATCGTCGACGAGCACCCGAACGCGCTCCTCGCCCCCGCGGAGGCGGTCGACGCCACGTCCGCGGTGTGGGTCCTCTCGGGCGACCGGGTGCAGAAGCGGACGCTCGAGATCGGCGTCCGCGACCTGCTCCGCGTCGAGGTCCTCTCCGGCCTCGCGGACGGCGACTCCGTCGTCGTCGCCGGGGTGGAGGGGCTCGCGGAGGGGGCGCGGGTCAAGGCGACCACGGTCGTCGCCAACCCCACCGCGCCGATGCCCAAGAGCTCGCGCGGCGGGGGCGCGCTGTGAAGGCGCCGGCGCCCCGCGAGCGGGCGTTCGGGGCGCGGACCGTGCTCTTCGTGGCCCTCCGCCAGCTCTGGGACCGCAAGCTCCTGAACGGGATCGCCGTCGGCGGCGTCACGCTCGGCGTCCTGACGCTCATCGCGATGAGCGGGATCATGCAGGGCTTCCAGGAGAAGTTCACCCGCTCGATCCTCAAGATCAGCCCCCACGTCATCCTCTACGACACCGAGCTCCGCCCGGAGGCGCCGCTGCTCGCCCGCCACCGCGGCGGCTTCGTCGCCGCTCGCGTCGCCCACGCGAGCCCGAGCGAGCGCCAGGCCCGCATCAAGCGCCCCGACGAGGTCGTGCGCGCCCTGCGGCAGCTCCCCGAGGTGGAGGCGGCCGCGGGCTCGCTCGCGGGGATGGTCCTCATCGAATACGGCGGCAAGACCCGATCGATCGACCTCCGGGGGATCGAGCTCGCGCAGCAGGAGAAGGTCACGCCCGTCAGCCAATACACGGTCTCGGGGAGCTTCTCGACGCTCGCCATCGCGAGCGACGGGCTCGCGGTCGGCAGCGGCGTCGCCCAGGATCTCGGGCTCAAGGTCGGCGACGTCGTGCACGCGGCCGCGCCTGGCGGCCAGCCCATGGACCTGAAGGTCGTCGCCATCTACGAGGCCGGCGTCCCTCCGGTCGACAAGGCCCGCGCCTACGCGCTCCTGCGAACCGCGCAGACGCTCCTCGGCCGCCCCGACACCATCGGCAGGATCGAGGTGCGCCTGCGCGACCCCGACGACGCGTTCCGGGTGAGCGCGCGCGTCGAGCGCATCTTCGGGTACGACGCCGAGAGCTGGCAGGAGGCGAACGCCAATTTCCTCGGCCTGTTCGAGATGCAGAACATGATCGTCTCCTTCGTCATCGGGGCGATCCTGCTCGTGGGGGGCTTCGGCATCCTCGCGGTCCAGATCATGATCGTGCTCTCGAAGCAGCGCGACATCGCCATCCTCCGCTCGGTCGGCTTCCGCCGGCACGACATCCTCCGCATCTTCCTCCTCCAGGGCGTGATCGTCGCGCTCGTGGGCGGCCTCCTCGGCGACGGGTTGGGGAAGATCGCGCTCCTGCAGCTCGCCAAGCTCAAGGTGCACGTCGAGGGCCTCGTGAAGAGCGACACCTTCCTCATCTACGAGGACCCGGCGTTCTACGTCTGGGGTGTCCTCTTCGCGCTCGTCGTCGGCGTCGTCGCCTCGCTCGTCCCCGCCTGGCGTGGATCCAAGGTAGAGCCGGTCGACGTCCTGCGGGGGCAGATCGGATGACCGAGCCCATCGTCGAGACCCGCGGCGTGAGCCGCACGCTCGGAGGAGCCGGCGTCGCCCCGCAGACGATCCTGGACGACGTCACGATCGACGTCCCGCGCGGGCAGTTCGTGGCGCTCACCGGCGCGAGCGGGAGCGGCAAGTCGACGCTCCTCTACTTGCTCGGCGCCCTCGACCGTCCGACCTCCGGGAGCATCCGCCTGGACGGCGTCGAGATCTCCGAGCTCGACGACGACGGCCGGGCCGAGTTCCGCAACGAGCGGCTCGGATTCGTGTTCCAGTTCCACTTCCTCTTGCCCGAGTTCAACGTGCTCGAGAACGTCTTCCTCCCGATGCTCCGCCGGGGCGTCCCGCGGGTCGAGGCCGAAGAGCACGCGTACGACGTCCTCGCCCTCCTCGGCCTCGCCGATCTCTGGAAGCGGAGGCCCGGCCAGCTCTCCGGCGGTCAGCAGCAGCGCGTCTCGATCGCGCGGGCGGTGGCCAACGACCCGGCGATCATCCTCGCCGACGAGCCCACCGGCAACCTCGACTCCAAGAACGGCGCCCTCGTGTTCGACGTGTTCGCGGAGCTCGCCCGGGCGCAGGGGCGCACGATCGTGATGGTCACCCACGACGCGTCGTTCGCCGAGCGCACCGACCGCCAGATCGTCTTGAAGGACGGACGCGTGGTCGACGATCACACGCGCTCGGCGCCGCCCCGCGCCGCGCCCGCCAACGGGCCTCAGGGGTAGCGCGCGCCGGCGATCCGGGCGCCGCTCAGCGCGTAGACGCACGGACCGGCGACCGCGAGCTGGACCGTGGGCGACTGGGCGCCGACCCCGCGCAGCTCCCCGAACTTGGTCGGCGGGCTCAACGCGCCCCCGGCGCCCATCCGCGCCGCGACGAGATCGTAGCCCCAGCCCACCGGCGGCGAGGCGGTGACGGCGCCGAACCACAGGTTGCCGCGGGTCGTCATCGCCTCGAGCGCCGGGATCGACGCGATGGCGGTGTCCCCGGGGAAGCCCGCGAGGAAGAGATCGCTCGCCGCCGACGTCCAATAGGCCCTGTTGTCCGGGCCGACGGCGAGCAGGTACGGTGCGGACGCCGCCGCGTGCGGATCGAGGGCGGTCGGGGAGAGGCCGCGGAAGATCTGCGCCGCGGTGACGCCGTAGAACTCCTTGCCCGCGACGAGCGGGACGAGCGGCGCGTTGTAGGGCTGGGCCGAGCTCGAGAAGTAGGTGGCCGCGGCCGTGGCGTACGCGTAGGTGAGGATGGGATCGTCGATCACCGCGAGGGACAGCGGGCGGCCGACGGGCGCGCCCGCCTTCGAGAAGGGCGGGCCGTGGAAGATCTCGGTCTCGCTCGCCGCGACCGCGCGTCCGCCGTTGGCGGCGAGGATGACCGCGGCCGAGGAGAGGTTGCCGATCAAGAGCTCGGTGCCGGTCGAGACTTCGAGGCGTACGAGCTTGGTCGCCGTGCCGTCGGTGAAGAAGAGGAGGTCGCCGGTCCCGGCGATGAGCGTCGGCGTCACGCTCGGGAGCGGGCACGCGATCGCCGCGTCGCTGGCGTCGCTGCCGGTCGCGTCGCTGCTCGCGTCGGCCGCCCCGCTCGCGTCGGCCGGTCCACTCGCGTCGAAGGGCGACCCGCCGTCGCCCTCGCGCAGGTCGCAGTCCGCGCCGCTGCACACGGTGTCGGCGGGCCGGCATCCGCCCGCGAAGCACGTCGAGTCGGGATCGCAGCTCACCCCGATGCACTGCGGATCGAGGCGGATGCTCATGCGCAGCGACCGACGCTTCGCGAACGCGACGCGCCTCCGCGCGACGATGCAAGCGGTCGGATCGGCGCGGCAGGCGTCCGAGGATTTCCCCGGCGAGAGCGCCATCACGACCTCGACGAGAACGTCGCCGTCCTTGCCGCTCGGAACGAGCGTGAA